>CAMPBO010000005.1 GCA_946638615.1 uncultured Candidatus Saccharibacteria bacterium
ACTTAATGGACAGTACTAATGGTATTACACTCAGTCTAGATCTATATAGAAATACCTATACATTAACCGTCTCAGCTGGCTCTAATACATCTAACCCTACCATTAGCACCACTGCAGTATATGAAGCAAATAACGCTAAATACTTCAGATGGGGACAAGAAGTAACAGTAGGAATAACTAAAGCTGCTAATGTTACTTGTACAACCTACGCTACTCCTACTTGGACTCAATCCGGTACTGCTGGTACCTTCTCTTCCACTAGTGGTACTAGTGTAAACTTTACTATGGGTAAAGGCGATGCTACCGCTACCGCTACATCTGCCGCATCCAATGTAGCTCAGACTATCACTCTAAGTAGATCTGGTGGTGCTAGTGGTATAAACATTGGTGGCACTAACTATACTGGTAGTAGTGTAAGCTTAAACTGTGGTACATACAATATTTCTGGTAACTATAGCACAGGATACACCTTCTCATCCTGGTCTAGAGCAAATAGTGTAGCTGTATCATCTACTTCATCTGCTTCTACCACTATGACGATAACTGGGCCTGGCACACTCACCCTTAATGGCAAGGCTAGTACCTATAATCTCGTTATTACTGCAGATAGCCATACTTCAGCCTTTAGTGTAAGAGCTGGTAGTACTAGTGGTACATCTACATCCTGTACTAAATCCAGTAATACCTTCACTTGTTCTAGCTTAACTTATGGTACCAACTACTACCTATATCCTACCTTCGCTAGTGGATATGAATTTAATAGTTACCAAAAGACTGATTCTGCTACTAATGCTAGTCTTGGCTCTACTAGTAGTGTTAACACCTACTATAAAATGGGTGCAGGCAATGGCGCAATAACGATGACGAGTAAACAAAGTTGTAGTAGCACACTCAGCGGCGTTATGCAGAATTTTGTACCATGTAGTAGTATTGCGGATGGAACAACTGGTACTATGACAGATAACCGTAGTGGCAATAAGACTTATACTGTAGCTAAAATAGGTGATCTAATCTGGATGACTAGAAATCTAGATCTTCCTGGTGGCACCACCCTAACCGCAGCCGACTCTAATGTTTCTGCAGGATGTGCCCTAGGTGGGACCAATAATTGCACTCTTCCAGCTTCTAGTACCAGTGGCTTCAGTGACAATGCTACCGCCTATGTTTACAATAGCAATAGCACTACATGCGGCGATGACCAACCCTGCTACTCCTACTATTCCTACGCAGCCGCTACTGCTGGTACTAATCCATCTAGTGGTGAGGCTACAAGCGATATCTGCCCTAAAGGTTGGAGACTACCTACCCTAGCAGAATACAATACTCTTAGAAGCACTTACACTACTTTAGCTGCCTCACCATTTAATGGCGTTTACGCCGGCTACTACTATAGCTATAACTATTTCTTCAGGGGTGGAGAAAAAGGCATCTATTGGTCTAGTACGGCCCACAGTGCATCGGGCGCCACCTACCTAGAATTTAGTACTTCGAGCGCCTCTATGCTCAGCGATTCCAAGAAGCTCGGGCACTCACTACGCTGTGTAGCTAAGTAGCTCGGCTGTTTCCCTCGTTCTCCGCCGAATCCGCTTCTTTAGGGTTTGAAGTTATATTAAATATAGCTCCCTATAGGGAGCTATATTTAATATCTAGGGACAATGGATTATTTATCTACCACTTCACCTTCGACGGCGTCGTCGTCTTTGGAAGATTTGTCGTCGTCCGAAGAATCTTTCTTGGTATCTTCGGAAGCAGATTGATAGAGCTTGGCGCCGATTGGCATGATTTTGTCAGAAAGTTCCTTAGCGGCAGCTTCGAGCTTTTCTTTGTCGGCGTCGGTGTCATTTAGAACTTTTTTAGCGTCTTCGACAGCTTTTTTGATAGTTTCCTTGTCGTCGTCACTGATTTTGTCCTTGTATTCATCTGGCATTTTTTCGGCCTGATAGATGGCGTTTTCTAGGTGGTTCTTAGTATCAATCGTATCGCGCTTTTTCTTGTCTTCGTCGGCGTGCATCTCGGCTTCTTTACGAGCTTTTTCGATATCGTCTTTGCTCATATTGCCAGAGTTTTGAATCGTAATAGATTGCTCTTTGCCAGTTCCCTTATCCTTAGCGGTAACGTTCAAAATACCGTTGGCATCGAGATTGAAGGTAACTTCGATTTGTGGCACTCCGCGTGGAGCTGGGGCGATACCATCTAAGATGAAGCGGCCGAGAGATTTGTTATCGGCGGCAAATTCACGCTCGCCTTGGAGAACGTGGATTTCTACTTGAGGTTGATTATCGGAAGCGGTAGAGAAAATCTCAGATTTGCTGGTTGGGATGGTGGTGTTTCTGTCAATCAACGGAGTACGAACACCGCCCATGGTCTCAATACCGAGGGTAAGTGGAGTAACGTCAAGAAGAAGCACATCCTTGACATCGCCTTGGAGAACACCGCCTTGGATAGCTGCGCCTACGGCTACAACTTCGTCTGGGTTAACACCTTGCATTGGGTCTTTGCCGAAGATGGATTTAACCTTTTCGACAACGGCTGGCATACGGGTCATACCACCGACCATCACGACTTCGTTGATGTCTTTGGTGTCGAGCTTAGCATCCTTTAGAGCTTTTCTCACTGGTTCTTCGAGACGATCGAGGAGCGGGGAAACGAGCTCTTCTAACTTGGCGCGAGTAAGAGTGGTCTCAAAATGCTTTGGCCCGTCAGCGTCAGCACTTAAGAATGGAAGGTTAATGTCGGTAGAGGTGCTGGAGCTGAGCTCTTTCTTGGCTTTTTCGGCTTCGTCTTTGACGCGTTGCATGGCGGCAGCGTCGCCTTTGATATCGATACCGGATTCTTTCTTAAATTCATCAACAAGGTAGTTAACGATGATGTTGTCGAAATCTTCACCACCGAGGTGGGTATCACCGTTGGTGGACATCACTTCAAAGACACCGTCGCCGAGTTCGAGGATGGAAACATCAAAAGTACCACCACCGAGGTCGAAAACAACGATTTTTTCGTCTTTTTTGGATTCGAGACCATAGGCTAGAGCTGCGGCGGTAGGCTCATTGATGATGCGCTTGACTTCGAGGCCAGCGATTTTACCAGCGTCCTTAGTAGCTTGGCGCTGAGAATCATCAAAATAGGCAGGCACCGTGATAATGGCTTCGGTGACTTTCTCGCCGAGAAAAGCTTCTGCATCAGCTTTGATTTTGCTGAGGACCATTGCGGAGATTTCCTCTGGGGTGTATTCTTTGCCGTCCATTTCGACAGCTACGCCCTGACCCTTTTTGACGATTTTGTAGGGGCTGATTTCGAGGTCGTGTTTGACTTCTTTGTCTTCAAATTTGCGACCGATTAAGCGCTTGATGCCGTAAATGGTGTTTTTAGGGTTGGTAACACGTTGGCGCTGAGCAACTTTACCGACTAATCTTTCGCCCTTTTTGGTGACAGCCACTACTGATGGGGTAGTACGATCACCCTCTGCGTTAGTAATAACTTCTGGTTTGCCGGCAACCATGTAAGCGAAGGCGCTGTTGGTGGTGCCAAGGTCAATACCGATGATTTTTGACATATTTTATCTCCTTTTCTAGCACTCGTTATGTTTGAGTGCTAATCCTTCTCTTATTGTATATCATTAGCACTCGTTTGTCAATAGTGCTAACGTAGGGTTGTCTGCGGGGGGCGTTTCGGAAAAACAAATAAATTTATTTTTCTGGATTTTTACCAAGACGAGTTTAGGAAGGGGGTATTTATGATATAATGTCAGTATGGCAATAGAGAGGTTAGTGGAGCCAACTGCGGGTTCTAATGATATTGAAGAAGAGCGGATGGAGATTTCGCTTCGACCAACGTCGTTTTCTGAGTATATTGGACAGGAGCATCTTAAAAACAATTTGAAATTAGCGATTGAGGCAGTAAAAAAGCGAAACGATGGTTCGACGCTCGACCATATATTATTATATGGTCCACCTGGGCTTGGCAAAACTACAATGGCAGGGGTGATTGCACACGAGCTAGGTGCGTCTTTAAGGGTAACTTCGGGGCCAGCGATTGAGCGGGCTGGAGACCTTGCATCGATTTTGACCAACCTGAAAGATGGCGATGTGCTCTTTATTGATGAGATCCATCGATTGCGCCGGGCGGTGGAAGAAGTTTTGTATTCGGCGATGGAAGATTATAAGTTAGATATCGTAATCGGAAAAGGCCCAGCAGCGCGTAGTGTGAGGCTAGATTTACCGAGATTTACAGTGATTGGTGCGACGACGCGAACAGGGTCTCTGGCAGGGCCACTCCGAGATAGATTTGGAATTATTCATCGGCTGGAATATTACAAGGAGCCAGAGATTGAGCAGATTATTAAACGTACAGCTGGGATTTTGAAGACAAAAATTCAGCCAGAGGCATGCGAACTATTAGCAACACGTTCGAGATTGACGCCGAGAATCGCAAACCGTTTATTTAAGCGGGTGCGGGATTTTGCAGACGTGAATGGCGATGGTATAATTGATCGGGAAATTGCTACGCGCTCTCTTGAGATGATGGAGATTGATTATTTGGGGCTTGATCTGGCAGACAGAAACATGCTTAGACTGATGTATGAAAATTATGGGGATAGGCCAGTAGGGCTTACAACTATAGCGGCACTTACGGGTGATGAAATGACAACGATTGAAGATTTTTATGAGCCATATTTATTACAGCTGGGATTAATCGCAAGAACCCCTAAAGGAAGAGTAGTAACCGAGAAAGGGCGAAAACATTTACAAAATTCTAAAAATAAGGTATAATCATAAAAAGGAGTACCTATTATGGATGAATCTTTGGTAAAAATTCGTCATGGGAGAAGCTTAAAAGATTTTCCACATTTAAAGCTTGAAAAAGATGAATATGTGGAATTTGCTTTCACAAGAGCCAAAATATGCCTCTTGATGATTATAGGTGGAATAGTATTAGGTTTTGTTGCGATTATCGCGGTTTTTCTGTTGGTTACAATGAGCGAATTGATGCTAGATAAAATGGGTGAACATTTTTTGTTTATTATTTTGGGAGCTTTGTTTGCGGCGGTATGTATAATGGGGATGGTGTCGATTCGGATTTATCGAGGTAATAAACTTTTTATTACCAATAAACATATAATGCAATTTGTAATGAATTCACTAGTGTCAACTTCAATAAACATTATTGATATTGATTCAGTGGAAGATGTAAGTTTTAGACAAGATAACATTTTTCAAAAAATATTCCATTATGGAACTTTTAGACTTTCGACAATCGGTGATGAAACGACTTATACGTTTAATTATTCGGATATTTTGCCGTCAGAGCTTCGGGCGGTGACTAATATGGTGACTGCGGCCAAACAAAAGAACAAGAAAAGTAGTCAAAGAGTAGAAAAAGACAATTAATTACGGTTGTATTTAGTGTAGGCGTCTTCTTTTTCGAGCTCAGCTTTTAGAATATATTCTTTACATTTGCCGTCTTTACAGTTAGCTGGTTCGTAAGTATAAGAACTTAAAGGGTCGCCGAGATTAAAGCCAGAAGGGTCAGTCCAGAGTGCAGGGTCAATGACTTTGATGTTCTCTTCAGAAATGGTTTCGGGATAATAATTGTGTTCTTTATAAAAACTTTCCTCAAGAGCGTAGTACATGGCGTTGATGGCGATTTTGCGTTTTTCATCGCGCTTCATAGCGTCAACGTTGGATTTTTGAACAAAAAACAAAATAATAAGAAATGATGCAAAAACCGCAACGATGATAAGCTCAAGTATAGTAAAACCTTTTTTTGTGTTCATAAAAACATTATAACATAACATCAAAAAATCGGCTGAGATGCCGAATCTATATTATGAAATTGGTGGTACCGGGTGGGATTGAACCACCGACCTCGGGCTTATGAGTCCCACGCTCTAACCAGCTGAGCTACGGTACCATTTGATACATTATACCACACTTTTTGGTACACCCGGCACGATTTGAACGTGTGGCCTTCAGTTCCGGAAACTGACGCTCTATCCAACTGAGCTACGGGTGCATGAAATGTATTGTAGCATATTTTTAACAGAGAAAAAAGCCCAAACGGAATGAGATGGTTGAGTTTTTGGTGTGATGATGATAACAACGTGATATGTTAAAAAAATCAAGGGAATTATTGAAAAAGTTTTGGGAAAAGCAGATTCATCAGTCTTGGCTGATGGTGTTTTTGTGTGCTGGAATAATCATTGGTGCGGTGCTAGGATTAGTCTTTAAGATAAATTATTTTGCGTCGAGATGGTGGATTTTTTTGGCTTTGCTGCTTTTGGTTTTTGCATATTTGAAACCAAAATTTGCGTCAGTAATAGTGGCTTTTGTTGCGGGAATGATAATGGTGTTTTTGCGAGTGAGGACAGAGCTTATAAAACAAGATACTCTGGGTAAGAAATATAATGTAACGGCGGAAATAGAGACTGAAAAATGGGTAACGGACACGCGAGACTGGTTTGCGGAAAGGATACGAAAATTGGTGTCCGAACCAGAAGTAAACTTAGGTTTATCTTACCTCATGGGAATGAAGTCGGGATTATCTGATGATTTGACGGAAGATTTAAAGACGATAGGATTGACACATATTGTAGTGGCGAGTGGTGCACACTTGTCGATTTTGGTAGAAATTGCGCGGAAGATTTTTGGGCGAGCTTCGCGATTTGTAGGACTTTTGTTTTCGATAATTTTTATTGGATTTTTTATGAGTATGGTGGGGTGGACGCCATCAATTTTGAGGGCTGGAGTAATGACGATTTTGACACTACTAGCATGGTATACGGGGCGAAAATTTGAAGCTTGGCGGATAATTTTATTGGTGGCTGGATTTACTTTAATGATAAATCCGATGTTTGTAACAAACCTAGGTTGGCTCTTGTCTTTTTCGTCATATGCAGGAATTATGATTTTAGGGCCGAAGCTTAGTAAATTTTTTTATGGCGAAAAACAGCCAGGATTCATTGCGAGCATGATTATTACGACGGTTTCGGCAACGCTAATGACGCTCCCGATTACGCTATATTATTTTGGACAGGTGTCACTGATTTCTGTAGTAGCGAATCTTTTGATTTTACCGACTCTGCCATATGCAATGGGGCTAACTTTCCTTGCGGGGGTGTTTGCAGGATTGCCTGGAATTGAGACGGCAGTGGGTTTTGCTACGACAAAACTTTTGGATTTTCATATTGGGGTAGTGGAATTTTTTGGTGAAATGAAACAATTTGCGATAAAAATTGATCCATATAATCAGAAGTTATTTTTGTTTTATATATTAATAATAATTGGACTAAATTGGCGAAAGATGGTAAAATTAAGAGAAGTTAGATATAAAATTAAAAGGATTTTGACGGGAGAAAATATGTCTGGACATAGTAAATGGGCGACCACTAAGAGGCAAAAAGCAGTAGTTGACGCTAAGCGCGGCGCGCTTTTTACCAAAATTGGGAACCAAATTGCAATTGCGGCGAGAGCTGGAACAGATCCAGCAATGAATCCAAGTTTGGCAATGGTGCTTGAAAAAGCACGACTTGCAAATATGCCAAAAGCTAATATTGAGCGGGCGATTCAGCGCGTAGCGGATAAATCGGCGGCGACTCTTATTGAAGAAGTATATGAAGCCTATGGCCCTGGTGGCGTAGGAATTGTAATTGAAGTAGCAACGGATAACAAAAATCGAACAATGCCAGAAGTGCGTCATGCTCTCGATAAAAATGGTGGCCGAATGGCAGAGCCAGGAAGTGTAATGTTTCAATTTGCTCGTAAGGGCGTGATTGAAATTTCCGAAAAAGGTGATGACGTGATGATGGTAGCATTAGATGCTGGCGCGGAAGATGTGTCAGATGAGGATGAAGGGACAATAATTTATACAGCAGCTTCAGATTTGATGAAAGTAAGGCAAGCTTTGGTAGATGCAGGAACTACTGTGATGTCGGCTGAGCTTCAATATGTGCCAACATCATATGTTCCGATTGAAGGTGAGAATGCTGAAAAACTTGAAAAGCTACTATCAGCAATCGATGATCTCGATGATGTGACGAACGTTTATATAAACGCAGAATAAAATTAGGAATCTTGCTTCGCAGGATACGTTTCCGCTTCGCTATGACTAGACCTCGCTTCGCTTAGTGCGGATCTTGGGCTCGAATCCTGTCTTCTTGCAGGTAAGAAATATTGAAAAAATATCCCTGTTGGGATATTTTTTAATACTTCCTGGCGGAAAGGACAGGATAAAACATCTCTGCCTCCTTCCTTCAGATCACTAAATCCAAAGCAAGCTTTGGATTTACTAATCTGGCGGAAGGGACAGGATTCGAACCTGCGAGACGTTAATCTGCTGGTTTTCAAGACCAGTGCCATCAACCACTCGGCCACCCTTCCATGCTTTATTATATCATAAAAAATAGACCCTTTAAAGGTCTATTTTTAACGACCGTCTTTAAGACGTGGATGTTTGCGTTTATCGCTGTGTTTGTGGTTGTTGTTGCGATTTTGTTTACTGACCACTTTTACTTTAAATTTTCTTGCCATATCGTAATTATAGCATATTCAGGCTGATACTAAAACTGTTTATGCTATAATAAATGTATGGACGAAAACGAAATTCAACTGAAAAGACGAGAGAACGAAGAGCAGGCGACTAGAGGTCGAGCACGAATTTTGGGATTGCCATATCTTGATACGCGTAGCTTTGAAAATGAAATACCTTTAACGATGAATTTACTTGATGTAGCGCAAATGCATAGAGATTATATAATTCCTTTGCAAAAAGGTGGAGGCGAAGAACATTTTCAATTTATGGTGACAAGTCAGACACCAAGAACCTTGATTGAAAAAATGCGTCGAGAATATAACGATGATGGTGAGCGGGTGGATTTTTTCTTGATTTCAAATTCAGCTTATAAAAGTTTTATGATTCGATATGATCCGCCACGTGAGGTGAAATATGATGACATTAAAATTGCGAGTGACGGTGATTCGGAGACGATAGCAAGTGTGTCTCAAACTTTGGCGACGGTTTCAGTAGATAAAGTTTTTGATTTTTTGATTGATCAAGCAGATAAATTAGGGGCTTCGGATATCCATATTGAAAACTTACGAAATGAAATACGAATTCGAATGCGTGTGGATGGAATTCTACATCCAGTAGCGACAATTGATAAAGATAAATATAGAATTATTATGGGGGAATTATCATCTAGAGCAAATGTGTCAATCGCGACAGATAAGCCACAATCTGGACATATGCAAAAAGAAATTACGAAAGACGGAACAACTCATTTACTTAATATTCGTGTGGAAACAATTCCAACTATGTATGGGCAAGATGCGGTGCTTCGACTCTTCAATTTTGATGAAACTCTGCTTAATTTGGATTTGCTGGGATTATCGAAAGTGGAACGAGCAGAAATTAACGAAGTGATTTCGCACCCAAGAGGACTAGTCTTGATGGTTGGCCCGACTGGTTCGGGAAAATCGACGACTTTGTATTCAATGCTGAATGCGTTAAACACTACTGATCGAAAAATTATTACTTTGGAAGACCCGATAGAATATGGTATTACTGGGATTTCACAGATACCAATAAATACAAGTAAGGGAGGATCTTTTGCGGATGGACTTCGAAGTGTTCTGAGGCTGGATCCAGATGTAGTGATGGTAGGTGAGATTCGTGACGCAGACACCGCGAAAACTGCTATTCAAGCTTCGATAACTGGTCATTTGGTGTTATCGTCTTTCCATGCCAACTCCACTTCGGCGGCTTTTTCAAGAATGATTGATCTTATTGGCGTGAATCCGATTTTTGCGAGCTCGATTCGTTTAGTTGTCGCACAGCGATTGGTTAGAAAACTATCTGATTCCAAAAAACAAAGGTTGGCGACAGATTCAGAGATAAAATATATTCGCAAAGTACTAGAAGGTGTATCAGCAGAAATTTTATCAGATTTTGATTTGGAAAATCCTCTACTTTATGATCCTGTGATGACAGAAAATGAACCTTTTGGGTATAATGGTCGAATTGTAATTATGGAACAGCTAGTCGTGTCGGATGAGATACAAGCTTTTCTTCGTGGTGATATTGCAAATACCAATGCTAAAAAAATTGAGGAGATAGCCAAAAAGAATGGAATGTTAACGCTCGAACAAAAAGGAGTGCTTGCAGTGCTACGTGGAGAAACTACGCTTGAAGAAATCTCGAGAGTTATTTGACTTTTACTGATAAGTGTGATATAATTAAGAAATGGGTCTTTTTTAGTTTTGTTTGTATGATATAATACGGACATGAGTGAAAAAGTTATTTCTGACTACAACGGATACGATTATAAAAAAATTTTCTGGGAAGATGCGGATCGTGAGTATGAAGATCAGGCTGATCGCATGGCGATTCGAAAACTACTTCCAAAAAGAATGGCAAAATTTGCAGATATTGGCGGTGGCTATGGACGACTTGCGAACGAATATTTGAAACGGGCGCACAAAGTAATAATTTTTGATTATTCAAAAACTGAACTTCAGCAAGCCAAAGAAGTGTATGGTGACAAAATCGAAACTCGAGCTGGAGATATTTATGATTTGCCGTTTAAAGATGACGAATTAGATGGTTTGATGATGATACGTGTGACGCATCATTTGAAAGACATGAAGAAAGCAATGGCTGAACTTTATCGGGTTTTGAAACCAGGTGGAGTAGCAGTAATTGAAGTCGCAAATAAAAGAACTTTACCTAAAATCGTAAGGTTCATGATTGGAAAATCAAAAGTAAATCCTTTCGATAAAAAAGTTGCAAACTATAAAGAAATATCAAAAGATGGTTTTTATAATTATCACCCGAAATATGTGGAGGAAATTTTTGAAAAAACTGGTTTTAAAACAGAAAAAGTTTTATCGGTGTCGAATTTTAGGAATAAGGGTTTAAAGAAGATTTTTAAGACTAATAATTTAGTAAAAATGGAAGATAAGGCGCAGTCAATTTTGGCGCCAATTCGATTTGCCCCGTCAATTTATTATAAGTTGAGAAAACCAGAAGAATAAGGTATAATATAGAAACGGCAAGAGATTGCCGTTTCTAGAGTTAGATAATTCTAGTAGTTGGGCTCGTCGTTCAACGGATAGGACATATCCCCTCTAAGGATACAATGCTGGTTCGATTCCAGCCGGGCCTACCAATTTATTAATTTATGCACCCGTAGCTCAGCGGATTAGAGCGTCTGTCTTCGGAACAGAAGGTCGTGGGTTCGAACCCCTCCGGGTGTACCATATATATATATTATGTGGTATATAATAGAAATATGAATATTGTTGAAGTTAAAAATTTTAAAATGCGGTTTGGGGATAAAACCGTGATTTCTGATCTTTCTTTTGAAGTGAAGAAGGGGGAAATATTTGGACTTCTTGGGTCAAATGGCTCAGGAAAAACTACTACGGTTAGAGCGTTGCTCGGTTTTTATGCTCCAACAGCAGGTGAACTTTTGATCAATGGGAAAAAATATGATCCCGAAAATTCCAAAATGGTCGTAGGATATTTGCCTGAAGAACGAGGACTCTATCGTAAAGAAAATGTAATTGATACGATGACTTATTTTGGTGAACTTAAAGGTGTAAAAAATCCACATGAATGGAGCATGAAGTATTTGGAAAGAGTGGGTTTAGCTGATAAGTTCAATGAAAAAGTTGAAAAATTATCAGGTGGGCAGCAACAAAAGATTCAACTTGGAATTACTATCATGGGAAACCCAAAGCTCTTAATATTAGATGAGCCAACAAAAGGATTTGACCCAATGAACCGAAGACTTTTGATGGAAATAATCGAAGAATTACACGAAAAGGGTGCAGCAATTATTATGATTACACATTATATGGATGAAGTAGAAAAATTGTGTGACCGAGCTTTACTACTAAAAGATGGTGTGGCGAGGGCTTATGGTGAGATTTTGGAAATTAAAAAACAATTTGGAGGTAAAAGCCTTGACCAAATATTTGTAGATATTTATGGAGGCGAAGATGAATAAACATATTCTAAGAGTTGCAAAGTTTGAAATTATAAGGCAACTTAAAAAGCCAGCTTTTTGGGCGGCTACGTTACTTATCCCAGCTTTTATTGGTGGGATATATTTTATTAGTTTTGTTTCTTCACGAAATATAGAAACGAGCCCGACTTTGGATGAAAATACTAAAGTTGCCATTACGGATGATGCTGGGATTTTATCAGCAGAAGCGCCTTTCGTAATAAATGGCGATAAAGAATATGGTAAAGAGTTGGTAAAAAATGGCGAAGTCGATTTGTACTATTATATTCCACAGGATTTTTTAGAAAATAAGAAAATAGAATTTTATCATGTTTCCGAAGGATTGGAAATTTTTAATAATGATGGAAATATCATAAAAGGATTATTACTCCAAGACGTAACGAAGCGAGTGAATGAGGCAGATGTATTGGTTTTGACTGGAAGATATGAAATTGTCGATAATAAATTAATGCAAAATGGACAGGATGCAAATGCGTTAGGTAAAGCTATTATTCCGCTTTTTATTGGTGTGATATTTTTCATGTTTATTGCTCTTTGTGGGAATAGATTCTTAATGACGGTGGTAGAAGAAAAAGAGAATCGAATATCTGAACTCATTTTAACCTCTATATCTTCGAAACATTTAATTGTGGGTAAGATAATAGCAATGCTTGCACTTGGGTTAGTGCAAATTTTGGCTTTAGTAATACCTGTTTTGATATTAGTGTTTATGAATAATGAAAATCAAATGATCAATTCGATCATGTCGATGATTGAAATTGACCCAGTTTCGATTATTTTAAGTTTATTGTTATTTGTAGCGGCAGCAGTATTTTATGCAGGTACCTGTACTTTTGTGGGATCTTTGGTGTCGACTGCAAGAGATGCCTCTTCTTTTATAGGGCCAGTAATTATTATGATGGTGTTTCCACTTTATTTTATGCAAATGTTTATGATGACAGAACCGACACTGATTGTACAATTTTTGACCTATTTCCCGTTTTCGGCGCCTGTTGCGTTGATGCTTAGAAATGGGTTTGGTACAATTACAACACCAGAATTTTTGCTAGGAATTGCGGTGGTGACGATTTCGGCAGTGATTATGATTAAATTAGCTGTAAATTCTTTCCAAAAAAATGCAATAAACTTTGAAATGGTAAAATTAAAGTTTTTAAAAAGAAGAAAATAATATCATACAAAAATACGCTTCTTAAAAAAGCGTATTTTTGTATGGGCAAGTTAATTTAAATAAATTTGAGAATTTGATTAGTCTTCTTCGGGAATGATAGCAAGGTGAGATTCGTCAAGCTGAGCCTGATCGATTTCTGAAGGAGAGTTCATCATGAGGTCAACGCCAGAACCGTTTTTGGGAAAAGCAACGATATCGCGAATATTATCGGTGTTTTCAAGGACCATAAAAATACGATCGAGACCCGGAGCACAACCTGCATGAGGTGGGGCACCAAACTTGAAAGCATTAAGCATGCCACCAAAACGAGACTCGACATATTCGTTGTTGTATCCCAGGATATTGAAAACTTTATACATTATTTCAGGATTGTAATTGCGGACTGCGCCAGAACAAACTTCGTATCCATTCATGACCATATCGTACTGATCGGCCCTAATGGCAAGCTTATCTTCGTCGGTCTTAGCTTCTTCGAGAGCCTTGAGACCACCTTTTGGCATTGAAAATGGATTGTGACCAAAATCTAGTTTGTGGTTTTTGTCATCCCATTCGTAAAACGGAAAATCAATCACCCAACAATAAGCAACTTCGTCAGGATTTTTGAGACCGAAATGATCAGCAAAGGCGATACGGAGTTGCCCCAAAACTTTATTGACTTTTGCGGTATCATCGGCTCCGAAGAATACTGCGTCGCCGACTTTGGCGTTAGTCAATTTAGCTACTCCTGATATTTCGGATTCGGTCATAAACTTAAGAATAGGAGATTTGGCACCTTCTTCTGTGTATAATATATAAGCAAGGCCACCAGCGCCTTCTTTTTTGGCACGTTCAGTGAATTCGTCGATTTCACGACGAGTAAGAGAAGCGCCACCTTTAACACAAATAGCTTTGACGCAAGAAGTTTTGAAAACTTTGAAATCTGTGTTTTTGAAAATTTCAGTAAGATCGATAAGCTCCATGCCATAACGGAGATCGGGTTTATCTACGCCATAAGTATTTATCGCAAAATCAAAAGGTAAACGAGGAACCTTTGATCCTTCGGTTAAATATTGTTTGGCGGGTTCGGAATTTAAAACAAGTTTCTTGTGGCCAAAGTCAGTTGCAAGTGATAGATAAAGTGGTTCAATGGTCTTGCGAATAATTTCACCATCATTAACAAAAGACATTTCCATATCAAGTTGATAAAAATCACCATATAAGCGATCGGCGCGAGGATCTTCATCGCGGAAACAAGGTGCGATTTGGAAATATCGGTTGACTCCACCAACCATGAGGAGCTGTTTGAATTGTTGTGGGGCTTGAGGAAGAGCATAAAACTTGCCTGGATGTAGTCTGGATGGAACAAGAAAATCACGAGCTCCTTCAGGAGAAGAGTTAGCAAGTATTGGTGTGGTAATTTCGATAAAATCGTGATTGTACATAAATTCACGTATAAAACGATAATATTCGGAACGACGTTTTAAGATTTTTTGCATAGAAGGACGACGCAAATCGAGATAACGATATTTAAGACGCATTTCTTCGGAAGATTTTTCGCCGTCATCATGAGTGTTAACTGGGAGTGGCTCAGATTTGTTGAGTAAAATAAGACTGTCCACTACAAGCTCGATTTTACCAGTCTCAATATTTGGGTTAATTAAACTTGGCTCACGTTCGCGTAATTTGCCAGTAGCCTTTAAAACAAATTCATCGCGGACGGTTTCAGCAAGAGCAAAGGAATCTTTGGTTTCGGGAGTAATAACAAGTTGTAAAATACCCGTATGGTCACGAAGATCGATAAAAATCAAACCACCATGATCACGACGGGAATTGACCCAACCTTCGACCGTAATGGTTTTACCTAAAAAATTTGACGATTCATTTGCTAAAATTCTCATATCTGTTATTATACCACTTTTTTATTTAATTTAATAGATAATCTAGCAGAGTCTGAATAGTGAAACATCCAACGGTGTCGTTGTGAGAATCTTTGACGAGAAAATAATAACTTTGATTACGTTCGATTTCTTCAATGGCAAAATTTAATGAGTCGGTAGTGTGAAGATAGTGAACGGTCTTGTCCATGTATTTTTCAGCACGATCAGTCTTTTTGATTTCGAGAGTATTTAGAGCTTCGGTATGAATAATGCCAACAACTTTATTATAATTATCAACAACTGGAAAGTTAGTAAAACCAGATTTATAGAGTCGATCGAGTATAAGTGGACCGAGAATTTCTTTGCTATTTACAAAAATAAGGTCTTTTTGGGGGATCATAATATCTTTAACCGTTCGTTCGTCAAAACTCATGATAGAAGCAATACGGTTGCGATCTTTAATACTTAGAATATCTTTAGGTGTACGACGAAGGACGTCGATAAATTCTTTTAGAGATTTTGGAGTGTATTTAGGCGTAGGGGTTTTGGCTGGGCGGTATTTTTCAAGCTTGGGGTCGATAAATTTAACGATTTTTCTAATCAAACTTTCGAACATGATATAATTATTATAGCATAAAGGAGTTATCATGAAAAAACGAAACGGTTTTTCGGTTGTTGGTGTAATTATTGGAATTGCGGTTATTGCACTTCTTAGTATCGCAACTTATGCGATAATTGATGGAAATAATAAGGCGGTAAACTATAAAGAATATGATTTTAATACAATAATTGAACCAAATAAGGATAATGGTGAAATTGGCGATCATGTAAAAGGAGATAAAAATGCTCCAGTGGTGATAGTTGAATATGCAGATTATCAGTGTTCGGCTTGCGCATCAATTAATCCACGTGTGCGTAAGGCAATTGATGAGCTAGATGGTAAACTAGCGGTGGTGTATCGTAACTATCTTTTATCTTATCATCAAAATAGTACTGCGGCGGCTTCGGCGGCTGAAGCAGCAGGGTTGCAGGGTTATTGGGAAGAATATGGTGATAAATTATTTGCTGGACAATCGGAATGGTATTATGCTACAGCATCGGAACGAACCGAAATCTTTAACAAATATTTTATGGAAGTAACAAATGGTAAAGGTGATATCGAAAAATTTAATCAAGATATTGCAAGTGAGGCTATATCGAAGAAAATTAGTTTTGATATGGGAATAGGCAAACGAATGAACCTAGAAGGAACACCATCGTTTTTTATTGATGGTCAGTTGATTGATTGGAGCAATAAAAATGGTTCATCGGTGACGGTAAATGGCGAAACCGTTTCTTGGACTGAAGCTCAATCGGGTGAGAAATTTGTAGAACTAATTAAAAGAATTGTAGAAGCTAAGCTTAAATAAAATATCAAATACAGCAAAAATCCCCTTTCGGGGATTTTTGTATCGAAGATTAAATTTCGATAAACTCTTGCCATTCGGCAGGAGCGATTTTTGACTTTTGATGCTGTTTGGCACGTACGAGTCGTTTGATACGCATGTATCTAATTATCTCCTTAATGTTTCTGCTCTTTTCGACCGACCCACCTCGCTTTTATAAGTTTAAACATAAACCTATTGGGAAAAATAACGAGCAATGGGATATATTTTAGCAAAGATTATAAAAACATGCAAGCGCAAAAATGATATAATAATGATATGAAAAAGCGTGGGCGTTTTAAATTTGAAATTAAAACTTGGCAATTACTTTTAATTTTAATACCGCTACTTTTTATTGATGCAACGCTTTTAAGGAGAGATCATATAAAGATGACTGAACTTCGTGATGCGGTGCTTGCGGCGGATGCAGCGGAAAATGATGAAGAGTTAGAGCGGGCTTTGGCTGAATTAAAAGAATTTACTTTCTCAAATATGGTTATAAATATTGTAGATAATAATGGAACACAAAAGATTACTTTCGGAACAGGGCCATTTTATTTAGAGCATCAATATATTAGAGCAGCAAATGCAGCGCTTGAAGAAGCGGAAGCTCATTTGTCTTCGGATACAAATCCGAACGGTAATATATACGCAGCCGCTTCAGCGGTTTGCCGACCACAAGCGATAGCTGGAGGATGGAACTGGAATGATTCAAGGTATATAAATTGTATGATGACAGAAATTAATAAGTATCCAGCAGCAGACGAAATTCAAGACCAGATAATCGCTAGCCTCCCTTCGACAGAATTATATCGTAGGAATTATGCTTCACCAATTTGGGCACCAACTTTGACTGGTTTTATGTTTCTAATAACTGGGATCATTATTGTTGTAATTTTTATTCGAGGGATAATCTGGATAATATTACGGTTATCTCTGTTGTTTGTTTAAAATCTCTAAAAACCTCTTGACAACTAAGGCGTTGGGTCATAAGATAAGGGTATATTAACTTAAGGAGGAAAGCTCAATGGCTTACGAACATACCAACGGCAAGGGAGTAAAGTACTACTTGCATAAATCTGAAGTTACTCTTCGCGGTGGTAAACCACAGACAATCTATTTCTTCACTAAGGACGAGAAGGGCGGTAAAGGCACGCCATGTGATCTTCCAGCAGACCGTATGGTTTGTGAAAATCCACGCAATGGGTTTCTTACTCTTAAGAAGAAATAATTAATCTATACAAAAAAGTACTACAGAAATGTAGTACTTTTTTTGTGGGGTTATAGTAATAAATAAACTCCCAAAGGGAGTTTCTTTATTACTATGGTGGGGGTACTTGGACTCGAACCAAGGACACTGCGTGTATAAGACGCATGCTCTGACCAACTGAGCTATACCCCCGCTACTCTATTTTACCACAAAATGCTATAATGATAAGCATGAGCGGGGCAATAAATAAATTAAGACAATTCAAATATAAATTGAAACATGATTTTTTGACGATAGAAAACATAGTGCTTGTGTTTGCGATTGTCCTTTGCCTAGTCTGGACTTACCAATCTATCGTGGCGATGTCGAGGAACTGGGAACTATCGGAAAGATTGACGACTGAAAGAAAAGCTTTAGAGCTTTTGAAAGTTGAAGTCGAGGCAATAGAGCTAGAAAATGAGTATTACAAAACTGAAGAATATCAGGAATTAATGGCACGAAAGTATTTAGATAAAAAACTTCCTGGTGAAAAGATGGTGGTAATGCCAAATAATTCTGAAGTTGCAAGAAATAAATACCAGCAAAACGTAAATGAAACAAAAGAAAAAACTTATTCAAATTTTGAAAAGTGGATGGTATATTTATTTCCGAACTATTAAGCTTATGATATAATATACAATATGAAGGTTCGGAAATCCGGATTTACTTTGGTGGAGGTATCGCTTTTTTTGGCAGTAACAGCGTTGCTTTTTTTGGGAGTAACATTGGGAGTAAGAGGGTCGGTTTTTCAGCAAAGATATACTGATTCAGTTCAAAGTTTTGCGGAATTTCTTCGAAATGTATATGCTGAGGTGGCGAATGTAGAACATACTGGTACAGGACGATCTGATTTGGTAATTTATGGAAAATTAATAACCTTTGATGAAACTTATGATTTGTATGGGAATAAAATAACTGACGAAGAAAATAGAATATTCTCTTACACCATAGTAGGAAAAACTGGCGATATCGGGTCGGGAGATATACTTGGTGCACTAAAAGCTTTAGAGGCGAATGTGTTAATTAAAGAAGGCTCCTCGTACAAATTTGCTGGTATAACACAAGAATATATTCCGAGATGGGGTGCTGGTGTTCAAACTACGGCGGGATATGCGGGGGGCTACCAACCTTTTAAAGGGACACTTCTAGTCGTGAGGCACCCACGATCAGGGACAATTAACACCTATTATTATAATACAACGATTGAAGTAAATAACACAATGCGAAGTGGCAGTGCATCAGCCAAAACAAGTTTATTGACAAGTAAGTTAAATAGTACTAACTTTAGAACTAAGGAATTGGATTTTTGCATTAATCCATTAGGCGTGGCGAAGAGTAATACCAGAAGAGACATTCGTTTGGTCGAAAATGCTCGTAATGCTTCTGGTGTAGAAATAATAAGTCAAGATGGCTCAGAGAATAGGTGTGGTAAATGATGAGTATAATACAAAAAAATCAAATAGGAAAACGTTTAGAAGGGTTTACTTTGGTTGAGCTATCGTTGTCTCTTGTATTTATTGCAACTTTATCTTTAATTATTGTTCTTTTAATAAATAATACAGTATCTTCGTATCGACGAGGGCTAATATTAAAACAAATCAATACGGTTGGTGCAAATATAGTGGATGATATGCGAGCGGCGGTGCAAAATTCATCGACAAAATCGATCGTGAGTGATTGCAATACAGTTTTTAATGATACAAATAGTATCGCTGATTGTGAGAATAGCGGCGGAAAAAGTTTTGTAACGGTAACAAAGAATGCTTCTAGAGTTGAATTAAATACGAATGAATCTATTAGTAATATCCCGATGATTGGAGCTTTTTGTACGGGTTCTTATTCTTATATTTGGAATTCTGGATATTTTTTCACCACAAAAAATAATGGCTATCCGAAAATTACAGGTGTGGAAAAAGCGAAATTTATTTACGGAAGTTCAAGTGGGACAACAATTAGTGATTTTAGATTACTGAAAGTGCGTGACGATGATAGGGCGATTTGCGTGGCAGCGAGTCTGGGAGGGCTTTCTAATAATACTTTTGATATTCGAAATTATGGAGATATCATAAGTGAAAAACCAATTGATTTGTTGCAGACAACGGATATTGGTCTAGCTTTATATGATTTAACGGCGTCAACTCCAGCAGATAGTGCATCACTTAGTAGCTTATTCTATTCAGTATCTTTTGTGTTAGGAACAGTTCAAGGTGGAATAAATATTGCAACATCAGGAAATTTTTGTGCCACACCGAATGATTACGCGAATCAAAACTTTGATTATTGCGCAATTAATAAATTTAATTTTGCTGCACGAGCAACAGGAGAATAATATATGACAAAAAAAATTAAGCTAAAATTTAAAAAAGGGGCGGCATCATTTTACGTAGTAGCGTTTTCGACGCTAGTACTAGTGATTCTTGCGGCGAGTTTTGCAGCAATTATAATATCGGAGATGACACGAACTGCGAATGACGATTTGTCACAATCTGCTTATGATTCGGCACTTGCGGGGATAGAGGATGCGAAATTAGCTTTCTATAATTATCAAGCATGCAAAGAACAGGGTATTTCTGCATCGGTGAGTAGACCGACTGGTACTGGAGCATTAACTTGTGCGGAAATTATTTGGTATATGGAAAAAGGTCTAAATGATAAAAACTATAATAGTTGTGATATGGTGGCGCATATTCTTGGTCGAATTAGCAAAGATGAAAATAGCGAAGTGATGATTCAAGAAACCATAAAAGGTGGCGATAATTCGATGCAACAGGCGTATACTTGTGTAAAAATTAATACAAAATTAAGTGACTATCGTTCAACATTGACAGAAGAGAATCCAACACGAACAGTTAAGGTTCAATTAGCTAATGTAGCCGCAAATAATATAAAAAAGGTAAAAATAAGTTGGTATTCGAGAACGGACGGAACGGATTTGGTTTATTCTGGCATAAGCTCTGGGTCGGTACGATTCCCGACTTTGAGAGAAGGAAGAGCTCCGACTCCGCCAATACTGTCTCTAGGGTTAGTGCAAACAACTGATACTTTTAATTTTAGTGATTTTGATAAGGTTACTAGCAATGCCACCAATAGGGCTACGGTATTTTTTGTTCCTACTGACAACCAAAATGTAGCAAGAAGTAGCAAGGCCCCAGATAACTATATAGGTGTTTATAATGGTAGCGAAAATGTTTTAACGAGTGCACAGATAATTAAATCAAATGATCGAACAGTTAAAAACATTCCTTATGTAGTGTATTGTCCAAAAAATCTTGAGTATGGTGATTTTACTTGTTCTGCAACCGTGGATTTACCTGATGCAATTGGCGGAACGAGAAACGATGAAACTTTCATGTTTGTTGTATCAATTCCTTACGGACAGCCAAGCACGGATTTTGCTTTGGAGTTTTTCTGTGCAGAAGGTCAGACTTGTGGGACCGTTGTTGAAGGGGCGGGAACGGCTCCAAATCAAGCAATACTTGAAGGTGTACAAGTAAACATTGATTCGACTGGACGGGCAAATAATTTATATAGAAGAATTGAAGCAAGATTGGATACGGCGGATGCTAATTTTCCATATCCTCTTTATGCGATTGAGCTTTTGCGGGAAAAGGCTAGCGGATTTTTGTTATATAAAGATATGACAGTAACACGAGAATTTAGTGAAAATACATATCCAAACAATTTAAATCTCTTACAAGCAAGATAATTATCTTAGGGTTGACAACAGGGGATTCTTAGTGTATACTGGGGTAGTGTTGTATTTATGACACTACCTTTCTGCTATAAAGGGATGTCGTGGGGTAGAGCAGCCTGGTAGCTCGTTTGGCTCATAACCAAAAGGTCGCTGGTTCAAATCCAGCCCCCACAACCAAATTAAAAAGCAGCTTTTGGTTCAACTTGAGTTACCCCCCTAACTCAAGTTGAACTGAGGGCTGTTTTTTTGATTATTTTTGAGCAAGAAGCTTTTTGGCGGCAAGCTTAATAGCGTAATTATAATTATTAATTAAATGAGGAGTACTAGCGATTTCAATGATGGGAAGATTATGTCTAATAGCAAGAGCTAATTCGGAAGAAAGCAATTCGGCATGAGGAGCAAAAATGCAAGCACCAATGAGGCGATTGGCCTTATCGGAAATAAGTTTAACAAAGCCATAAGGAGAATTGTAAATTTTGCTGACGAAAATTTCGGAGAAAGGAACAACGGCGGTTTTATATTTACGATCGCGACGAATAAGATCGTCTTCGCTAAATCCGATAGTGACCAGGGTTGGATTGGTGTTGGTGAGGCGAACAAAGCCGTGATAATCGGCGGGGTTTTTGGTTTTCTTGATAAGATTATTAGCAAGAAGAGTGCCTTCATAATCAGCTATTTCGGTTGAAGATTCTTTACCAAGGCAGTCACCGATTGCATAAATATTTTTTGCTGAAGTCTCAAAATAACGATCTACAATAATGCCAGAATTTTTATATTTGATACCAGCATTTTCAAGTCCAAGATCAAGGGCAGGTTGACTTCCGGTAGCAAGGACGACACAATCGGTGCGAATCATTTTTTCGGCACGGTTATTAACAAAAATTACACGTTTAATCGGATTATCTTGTTCGATGGCTACAACTTTGGAGTTTGTTAGGACCATGACACCAAGTTCTCGAGTAAAATAATTAGTAACGGCGTCGCTGGATTCTTTGTCTTCATGGGGAAGAAGGCGAGAAGATGATTCTAAAATGATGACTTTGGTGCCGAGTTCGGCATAATAGGTGGCAATTTCACAACCAGTGGAACCACCGCCAACAATTACAACCACCTTGGGCAGTCGATGAGCTTTAATGGCGGTTTCTGGAGTGAGATAATTAACCTGATCGACGCCAGAGATTTCGAGAGTCCTGAGTTTGGCGCCAGTAGCAATGATGAAATATTTGGCAGTATATTTTTGATTATTTACAGCGATAGTGTTGTTGTCTAAAAAATTAGCATAGCCACTGATGCAACTAACACCTGCGGCTTTAAAAAGATTTTGGTTATTGCCACCACAATTTAGAATGACTTGCAGCTGATGAGAAACCGCGGTGGGTAAACTAAATGACAAATCTTGATTTTTGAATTCGGGAAGAGAAAGAAGCTTTCTATAGGTATGCGAAAAATCGAGAGCAACATCAAAAGGAATGTTGCGAGTGTTGATATTAGAGCCACCAAAGAAGCGACCTTCAACAATAGCCACGTGTTTTTTGGCTTTAGTAAGACAAGTAGCAGCAGCTGAACCAGCTGGCCCGCTACCAATAACTATATATTCAAAGTCGTATTTCTTTCCCATCTTATATTATTGTATCACGATTTTTATAAACATAAGCTAAATCTGAATGATATTTTTTGAGTTCTTTGTAAACGAGTCTTTTTAAATCTTTATCGGTAATGATAGACTTGTTCTGAAGTGATTTTTGTACGCTTTTTAAGATTTCGTCAATAAAACTTTCAGCAGCGCCGACTGGTATGTTCAGGGCACGGGCATCAATTTTAAGTTCTTGACGGAGAGATTTTTCGTCAAATAGTTTCATATGATAAATTCTCCGATTAATATTATTGCGATTAAAAGATAAAGAAGGCTAGGAAAAATACGGAAAAAAGTTTGGTTTTTAATACGAAGACGTAAAAAATCAGCAAAATTATGATTGGTTCTAAAAAAAGCATGAACGGCAAAAAGTGGGCAGACAGTAGAAAGAGCATAAAACATAATAAGTCCTGCATAGGGGAGTGGCGAAGGATTGATATTACTAATAGCGAGGATGGAAATAAAATATAATGGCAAAGAAAAAACTAATTCTGGAACGTGAGCGATAAAACCGAAAACGAAAGCGTCAGAACGACGTTTGATAAATTTAGGCTGGGTGATTAATTTTGTGGCGGTTTTTCTGGAGATAAAAAGTTTGCCTTTTTTGCGAAAGTAGAGAAAAAAAGTAGCAATGCTCAGAGCCAAAAAAATACCAGCAAGTATCCAAATAAGGATAGAATTATTGAGATTGATAACAAAAATTGGTAAAGTCCAAATAATCATGGTGATAAGAAAGAGAATTAAAGTAACCATGGTTTCGGCGCCAAGAATAAAGAAAAGACTAAGATCGTCGGCTTTTTTGCGAGAATATTTGCCAGAAACATAATGAAAAAAATTAGCAAAAACACTTGGTACAAGGACTAAAAAAGATGAAATAAGCATAGACAAGACCAAAATTCCCAAAGAGATAAAAACGCTCATGCTTTTATTATAGCACAAAGAGGGTTGCAATTCCACTAAGAGCATGCTAGCTTGGCGTCATGAAAAAAATTTTGAGAATTTTGGCGGTGACGTTAGGGATGAATTTTATGATGGTTTTTGTATTTTTGGGTCAGGTTTTTGCTGAAGATTTGAAAAATAACCAAATCCCAGAATTATATATTAAGGCTATTAATCCTGGATATACTGTGGAAGAAAAAAATAATGTCGGAGAAATGATAGAAATTGCCCGTAAAAAATCCGATGAACCGATTTTGCTCGCTGGAGCCACTGTAGGCTATACTAATTCAAGCGGGAACAGCACTATTTTGTTTGAGTTTCCCGAGAACAGTTGGATGACTGGCGAGAGTATCCTCCTTCGCTTAGCCAGCTCGCCGATGAGCGAGCTGGCAAACGTGAATTATACAAAGACGTTAGCTTTTAAGGCGGGGGTAAATCTAAGTATAGATGGTGAAGTGGTGGATGAAGTTTGCTGGACTAGCAAGGATGGGTGTTATGCAGAATTTAAGTCAAGCAACCCAACAACTCTAGTGCGGAATCTGGAAACAGGTGGGTTTGAGCATATGCTTGAATACGAGTTTAAATATGATGCGGAAGCATATAGAGTGGAAAAAGATGAAGAAAAAGAAATCGTGAGCCAATGTAAGGGATTAATCTTTTCGGAAATCTTAAGTTATTATGAGAATTCACAGTCAGAGCAATTTATTGAGCTGCATAATACTTTGGCGGAGCAGATTTTGTTGGACGGATGCAAAGTCCGTTATAAAAATAAAACATATGATTTAACTGGAGTAGTGCGGGCAGAAGAATATTATAAGTATTTACCTACATTTAGTTTAACGAAAAATCCAACTAATGTTGGTGTCTTGGAAATAATTGACACAGATGGAACGGTAGTTAATAAGCTAAACTATCCTAATGGGCAGAGAAAGGGAGCCTCTTATGCCTTAATTGGCTACGATGATTCAGGCGCGGAACTTTGGCGGACGACTTATGCTCCAACTCCAGGAGAAGCGAATAATTATCAAGAATTTAAAACTTGCGAGGAGGGTAAAGTGATAAATGAGGCGACGGGTAATTGTGTAAAAATTACAAGTGTGGCTGAAAAAATTTGTCTAGAAGGGCAATATTTAAATATTTTGACTGGGCGATGCAAAAAATATGAAGAAACAGCAGAAAAGACTTGCAAAGAGGGATATTATTTAAATCCTGAGACTGGACGATGTCGAAAAGTTCAAGAGAATAACGGGGCAGAATATAAATTGGTAACTGAAAATTATGAACGAGAGTCTTCTTTCGTGGCATTATATTTGATTATTGCGGCTATAATCGTAGGGCTAGGATATTTGGTTTACGAATTTAGACGTGAGATTCTAAAGTTTTGGCGTAAAGTTTTTCGACGATTTCGTTAAAGACATCATCACGGGATTGGTTGCCGTTAATTTCAATTAGGAGATTGAGACTCCTGTAGTGTTGAAGAACAGGAAGAGTCTTTTCATGAAATTCTTGAAGACGAGTATGAAAAATTTCAATATTACTGTCATCTTCACGTTCCCCACGATCGTTAAGAATTTTAGAAGTTTCAAAACGGTTTTTGGCTTCTTCTTCGGAGATATTGAGAAAAATAACAGCCTTAATATTGTGACCAGCTCCAGCGGCAACGGACATAACTTGATTTTCTTCGCCAGACCAGCGACCAATAGAAGAAAGAATTAAAGGATAACCAAAAAGATCACGACGTTCAAAATATGGCAAAACCCATTCGTAAAAAATATTAGTAGGAACAAGAGCGCCTTTTGATGAATATTTTTGTTTAGTTTCTGCTTCCATAGCGCGAATAATCATGCCTGAAGATAAGAATTTGGCATTTAGGGCTTCGGCGAGACGAACACCTTGAGTGTCTTTGCCTGACATGGGCAATCCAAAGATATTGATTGAGCCAGTGTCAAGCCAGGTTTTGATAGTTTCGAGTTTTGCTTCCATACTATGTATTATAACATGTTCTAAAGATTGATGTTTTGAGGATTAGCACTCTTTACTTTTTAGTGCTAATTTTATATAATATAGATATGGAAATTACTCGACGTCAGAAAGAAATTCTTTGTCAAATTATCGAAGAATACGCTGAGACGGCTTCGCCTGTAGGGAGTGTGACGCTTGCGAAATTATTTGGGGTTTCTTCTGCTACGATACGTGCAGAGATGGCTCGTCTTGAGGTTTTGGGACTAATTGCTCAGCCACATACTTCGGCGGGAAGAGTGCCGACGGATGCTGGCTATAGATTCTATGTAAACGCTTTAAATAGAGAAGAAAGCGAGTATGAAAACGCCTTATATGAATATGTGATGCCAGAATCTCGAATGCTTGAGGAGAGTAATTTGAAGCGGGGTATGCATGCGCTAGAAGTGAGGGTTAGTTCGCAGTCACGAGCAGATGCGGCGATTCGAGGGGCGGTGGATGCTTTGGTGGAGTTAACGGGAAATTTGGGACTCGCAACGATAGGCGAACAGCTTTATCTTGCGGGGATATCGAGACTTTTTACACAGCCTGAATTTGGTGATACTAGGAGAGTCCAGTCGGTGGCTAAATTATTAGATAATTTGGAGCCATGGCTTAGAGAAGCGGCACCAGGTGAGGCTTTAAACATCTTTATCGGTCAAGAAAATCCAATTGGTAGGAATTCGGAGGTATCGTTGATTATTTCAAAGTTTCGTTCGCCGTTTTCGGATAAAAGTTATATCGGAGTGTTAGGGCCAACGAGGCAGAATTATTCAAGAGTAATGTCGCTGGTTCGACATGCTGGGAATATGCTAGAAGAAATTTTGGAGGATTAAAATGAAAGAAAAAAAGATTGATGAAAAAGTTGTAGAACTTACGAATGACTTACAGAGAACGCGAGCAGATTTTGAAAATTATCGTAAGCAAGTAGAAAATCAGAAGGAGAATGAGAAAAAGGCAACTCGACTAGCCACGGTGTATAAAGTGTTGCCTTTGCTTGATGATTTGGATCGAGCAATCGGCGCTTATGCGGAACTAAAACCGTTGGAAAAATCACTAGCTAAGACCTTGGAGAGCTTGGAACTTAAAAAAATTGATTCTAGCGTAGGCGTGGAATTTAACCCAGATTTGTTTGAAGCGGTGATGGTAGAAGGGGATGGTGAAAAAGAAATGGTAGCAGAGACACTCCGACCAGGGTATTATTATGGCGGCGAGGTACTAAGACCAGCGATGGTAAAAGTAAAGCGGGGTTAGGGGTTCCGTGGGGGGTGTTACTTTAGTACAAAAAACTCAAATTTATGAAGCATAATCTTCTTGTGTTTTAAACATAATTACTATATTATATATAATATAAAAGCTGTAATAGGCCATGGGCCAGGGTGAGAGCGGCTTCTTTTGGGCCCCTACTTGGTACAATACCTACCGCATGAGGGTCCTCTACATGGGTACTAGTAATATCGACCCTAGCGACTACAACATCTGGTACTACGGATTTAGCGTACGTTGTATAGTTAAGTAGTTCCTTATTCTTCCTTGCACGGTGATATTTCTACCGCCGCTTACCCCAGCTGCGTCAGGAATGATGATTTTACTTTTTCGTATAGGAGTGATAAACTTAAAGAATAAGTTAAAAGGATAAAATATGGCTGAATATAAATTAACGCTAGAAAAGCGTGAGTTGACTGGTAAAAAATTAAGTACACTTAGGGCTAAAGGATTTATTCCATCGGTAGTTTATGGTGGTAAAGAGCCTGTATTAATGGCATCTGAGTATGTAGCAACCGAAAAAGTTCTAACGAAAGCTGGCTATCATTCGCCAATTGATCTTGATATGGCTGGAAAAAAGCAGCTTGCAATCGTAAAGAGTGCGCATATCGACCCAGTTTCTCGCAAGATTATCAATATTGAATTTCAAGCGATTTCGGCAAAAGAGGTAGTTGAAGCAACGACGCCAATAGTCGTTGTAAATTTCGAAGCTTCAGAAGCGTCGAAAACTTATCATTTTGCTTTGACTCAAGCAATTGAAGAACTCGCAGTAAAAGCGAAGCCAGCAGATTTGCCAAAAAGTCTCGAAATTGATGCGTCGAATTTGAAAGAAGTTGACGATAAATTAACAATTTCTGATATTATACTTCCTAATGGTGTTGAATTTGCTGATAAGGAACTTGACCCTGAGCAAGTAGTAGCATCACTTTATGATCCAGCTCTCGAAGCTGAAAAGCGTGAGGCTGAAGCAGAAGAGCCTGCAGTTGAAGCTGCCGATGTTCCAGCAGATAATGGTACTAAACCTGAAGCTGAAGCCGAAAAAGCTGAATAATTATAAAACTTCAATATTTGCGATGAGCCTGTCAAGAAAAGCTTGACGGGCTTTTTCGCTGTTATCTGGATTGCCGGCCCAAGCGTAAAGGGCGGGATCTTGCAAAGCGCGAGCAAAAGAGAAGGTAACAGGCCAAGGGAAAGGGCCGTTTTTGACGATTTCGGCGAGGTTTTCGGTAGCTTGCTCTTCTGTCTGCCCCCCAGAAAGGAAGACGATACCAGCAAGTTCTGTAGGAACGTGATTTTTTAAGACCTCGGCGGTAGCTTGACCGACGACTTCGGGAGTGGACTGTTTTAGCCATTTTTTACCAGCTAGAATCATATTAACTTTGAGAATACAAGCTTTCAGGTTAACTTGCTTTTCTTTGAGATCCTCAAAAAGTACGTCTAGAATATGACTGGTAACTTCGGCGGATTTTTCGATTGGGTAATTACCGTCGTAGACGACTTCTGGTTCAACAATGGGGACAATGTTAGCGGATTGGCAGATAGAAGCGTAATCGGCTAGGATACGACAGTTTTCGGCGATGGCGGTATCAGTGGGGGTGAGAAGCTCGCCATCATCAGTGAGAGTAATATTAAAAGCGGTGCGCCATTTGGCAAAGCGCAGTCCCATTTGATAGTATTCTTCAAGACGAGATTTCAAGTTATCTAGACCTTTGGTGTAAGTCTCAATAGTGTCTGCTGGAAGGTTGGGGTAGATTTCGCTCAGTGGAGCAAGACCTTCGTCAACTTTGATGCCTGGAATGATGCACCTACTAGTGAGATATTTGACAATATTTTGGCCATTACTAGTAGTACCACGAGCGGTTTCGTCAAAAAGAATGATGCCGCTTAAATATTTCTCGATTTCGGGGGTAGAGAAAAAGAGGTTGCGATAATATTGGCGATTGTCGTAGGTGTCTTCGATGTTTAGCTGAGCGAATTTCTTTTTGATGGAGCCACCAGATTCGTCGGCGGCGAGGATGCCTTTTTTGTCAATTACTAGGCTTGCAGCAATGAGTTCGAGCCCATCATTAGAACTTAAGGTGGAAGCGATTTCTTTAAGTTTGTCGAGAGGGAGAACATCGTTTACTTTGGCGTTTTCGATGTTAGCGCGAGCGAGTTTGAGACTTTGTTCGACCGAAAGCCCTAAAATAAAACTGCCTAGTACTGTAGCAGATAAAATGGAATAAGCCGAAAGATGAGTGAGAGTATCGATATGTCCAACAGTGATGCGCTCTGTGATGTCGAGATAAGAAAGTTGGTTTTCGGAGAGATGAATGATTTTTGATGGTGAAATAGAAGCAATTTTAGATGTGAAATCAGACGTAGCAAGCGCGTAAGGATTTTCCGATTGGTCTTTGTTGTTTTCGAGAAAAACCAAATCGGCTCTTAGTAAGAGTGGGGCGAGATTTTCGCTGTTTTGAGGATGGATATAGAGAACTAGTTTGGTCTTTGAAGAAAGTTCGAGGTAGGCTTGGATTTTTTTGACGGAATCTGGACTAAGATTGGCAGAGCGGTCGACAAAAAGATAATCAATAGCTTCGGTGGGAGATTGAAAAACAGTCTCTTTAAATTGGCTAGGAGCAAAATATGTTACTTGATTATCTGCAATCAATAAATAACGATAGGCGGAAGGAAAAATTTCAAAAGACGATTGTTCGGTTAAAAAATCAAGTTTGGAATTAGAAATAGTAGCAGAAAGTCCTAGCTTTTGAAGGACCTCAAGAGAAACGGCGGCGCCACCAAAACTACTATCACGATTAAAAAAGTTGTGTTTACTGGCATTAAAACTAAGATTTAGCCATTTAGTGCCGTTACGATCGGTTTCAAAAAACTCAGACCGAGTATCGAGATTAAGATAGACATCTTTAGTAATGTTGCCCACCACTACAATGTTCATAGAACTCCTAAAATACCCTTTAAGGCGAAGGCGGTGTCTTCGTGGCTTCTAACGGTGATAGTATCGATGCCCATTTCGACAATAGGATAATCGTTGCCACCAGGTTGAGTCATGTCGCCAAAATAAAGGACGTCTTCCTTCTTAGCGCCTAGCTCTTCTAGGAGATGTTTCATACCGAAAGCTTTATTCATTCCTGGGGTGATGGCGTTGATTGAGGTGGTACCACCAATTTCATAGTCAAATTCGGGAGCAAGCTCTTTGCAGCGAGCGACGATTTTTTCGCGTTTTTTACAATCGGGATCCCAAGCGTATTTCTCTTCTGTGCCAGCATGCTGACCGAGGGCAGAAAAAGTAACTTGAGAGAGGCGATTTTCGATAATCTCGTCGCCTGGTTTTAACTTATCTTCTTCCCAGAAACCCAGCTCTCTAGCGGCCCGCTCAATGGTCTGGCTGATTTTTGTAACTTGTTCATTAGTTAATGGATAATTATAAACTTGTTTCCAGTCGCCATTTTTATAACGATAATATTGAGTGCCCTGAGCAACGAAGAGGTGAAGATGTGAGAGCTGCTCTGGAGTGGGGCTCTTAAGGCGATTGACGATTTGGATTAAGAATTGGTCGAATTTTTGGCCAGAAATTGGACAGATTTCAAAACGATCAAGACATTTGACGAGCAAATCGGCAATTTCGTCATTGATTGGGGTTTTTGCAACATTTAAAGTTTGGTCAATATCAAAAGCTAAAATTCTTTTCATGTTATAATTGTATCATGAAAACTTATATCGTGGGCAATTTTAAGTTAAACTTTACAGTCGGTGAAGCATCTATTTATCTTCACAAGCTTTTAAAGGCTTTACCGAATTATCGGGATATAGAGGTAGTAGTAGCGCCACCTATAATTGCGTTGCAACCATTGTCGCTTCAAACTGATCGGCATAAAATAAAATTGGCTGCACAAAATGCGTTTTATAGAGATTACGGAGCTTTTACTGGTGAGACATCGTTTTCTCAGTTGCGGGGTGTGGCGGATTATACAATTATCGGGCATTCGGAACGAAGGTATATTTTTGGCGAAGATGACAAAATGGTGGGAAAGAAAATTGCGGCAGCGATCCGAAACAAAGTTACACCAATTTTGTGTATAGGTGAGACAGAATCAGAGCGAGCATTTGGTGAAACTGCCGACGTAATTCGTGATCAGGTGATCGGTGGACTAATTGATGTTTCGGACGATGATTTGGATAAAATAATAATTGCTTATGAGCCAGTATGGGCAATTTCTTCGACTAAGGCAGCAAAACTAGCCACTCCAGATGAGGTTGCGGAGGCGGTAGCGCTAATTCGGAAGACTTTAGCGGACACTTACGGGGCGGGTCTGGCCGAAAAAGTACCAGTTCTCTTTGGTGGAAGCGTAAACCCATCTAATGCAGGGGCATATTTGACAGTGCCTGGAGTGAATGGACTTCTTGTTGGTGGTTCAAGTTTGATTCTTGGTGAATTTACTGATATAATTGAGGTTGCAAAAAGAGTTAAATCATGAATAAAAGATATATAGATTTTGTTCCGACCAAAAAGACAAAAGGTGAGGCTTTGCAAGTATCAAAAAAAGTGACTGCTTCAAAAGAGTTAAGCGCTCCTAGGAAAATGGTTGCTTCGGTGAATACGACCACCTTGAAAAGAACTGTTATTTCAAAAAAGATTGCTTCTTCACCACAGCGAGAGGCGCTTCCTCGTTCAAGAAAAGAGCCCCAAGAGGAAACTCATCTAGGTGTAGTAGAAAATCTTACTACGGCCCAAAATATAGCAAAAATTGATTCCGACAATAAATCCATGAATAAGCCTAAAAAAGAAGCAACGAAAATTTTCCAAGTTCCCAAAAACCCATTCATCAATCAGGGAAAGGTTGAAAAGCGACCACTTTCAAAAAACGTTTATCAGAAAAAAATCGTAGTTCCAAAAGAAGAGCCAAAAGGTCCAGTAACGATTATTTCAAAACCAGACAAAGATACTCATGTAAGTTTAGTTGTGGCAGTGATTTTGACCATTATTCTCGGTGCGGCGGCAGGAACAGTTGCTTTCTTACTTTTGCCAAAATAATTTTAGATATGATATAATGTATGTCATGGTGGGATTAGCTCAGATGGTTAGAGCGTCTGATTGTGGTCCAGAAGGTCGTCGGTTCGATCCCGATATCCCACCCCATTAAAAATTTGTTGCGAGTGTAGTACAGCGGTTAGTATACAAGTTTTCCAAACTTGGGATGAGGGTTCGACTCCCTCCACTCGCACCATTTTT
>CAMPBO010000006.1 GCA_946638615.1 uncultured Candidatus Saccharibacteria bacterium
ATGAATCAAAGGTAAAGTTTACTCCAACATCTTGAGAATAGGTGAGAGCGGAAACTTTTTTAATTATACCAACCATGCCGACCAGCATTACAGAGACTAAGATTATTTTTATGATTTTTATGATATCCTTACCCATGAGATTAATTATAGCATAAACTTTATTATTATAACAACAACAATATTAAAATAGCCCCGAGGGGCTATTTTAATATTAGCTATTAGCTTTAACTAGAAAATCCAAAGTTTTTTCGATTATCATACGGTTTTTGATGTCCATTTTAACATTTGGATCTTTTAAGTTTTTTAGTGCCTCAGGAGATTTCTTATAAACATCCTTTAACTCAGCGATTTTGGCCGCCACTAAATCATCTGATATAGTGATTTTTTGAGCCAGGGCTAAGTTTTGCAAGGCAAGAGATGCTTTAACTCTTTCTTCGGCGATTTCGCGGGCTTGCTTTTCCCAATTCTCTATAGTTTCACCATTTCGTTTTAAATATTCTTCAAAACTTATTCCTTGCGCCATGGCGTTTCTACTCATATCTTCTTTGATCATTCGTACTTGGTCATCGATTAAGATTTCTGGAGTTGGGATTTTGGATTTTTTGACAAGAGCCTTAACTAAGTCGTCTTTAAATTTTTCTTCACTACGATGTGAGTTTTGAGTTTCAAGATTTTTCTTAATATCAGCCTTTAAGTCATCCAAAGTTTTAAACGGACCGCATTTTTTAGCTAAATCATCGTTGAGCTCGGCTTTCTTGACTTCATTTACTTGCTTTAATAAAACTTCAAATACTGTCTTTGCGCCAGCTAAATCTTTTACACCGTAATCAGTCGGGAAAGTTAGTTTAAGGTCAAACTTGTCACCAGTCTCGTGCCCGATAATTCCATCTTCAAAGCCTGGAATAAAGGTGTTTGAACCGAGGATTAGTTTGTAATCTTTAGCTGAACCACCAGTGAAAGCCTCACCGTCTTTTTTGCCAACAAAATCGATAATTACTTCATCGGTTAATTGGGCGGCACGCTTTGCAACTTTTTTCTCAGCAAAAGAACTAGCAAGGTTATTTAAAATTTCATCTACTTCTTTAACTGACACTTTAGTTACTGGACGCTTGACGCCAAGATTCTTGTAGTCACCAAGTTTAACCTCGGGAACAATATCAGCAGTGGCGGTATATTCAGCCATTTCGCCTGGAACGTATTTGGTTACATTGACGGATGGGATTACAAGTGGTGATTTCTCGGCCTGTTTGAAGGCTTCGATTACAGTGGTCCTCACAGCAATATCAATACTTTCGGCATTTAAATCATTCTCAGGGATAAACTTTACGGCAACTTCTACTGGTACCTTACCTTTACGAAACCCTTCAACGTGAATTTCTTTTGCTAATTTTTCGAGAGCCTTATCGCGGGCTGGTTTTAAATCTTCGCTGTCCAAAGTCACGGTAATCTCAACGCGTGAATCAGAAAGCTTCTTTGATTTTATTTTCATAATAACTCCTGTATATTGTGTTTATTATAACATAATCTTTGGACGATTCGTATCTCGAAAATGCGTCAATGTAAATTTTGAACTAGCACCAAGTTTTACGTCGGGATTTAAGATGCCGTTTTTGTCAAATAATTCCTTGATCTCAGTATAAAGTTTTTCTTCTGCGCTAGGCATCTCGGTGTTTGTTACCACAGCTTTTAGCCTTCCTTCTGGCGTACCACCAGTTAGCGAACCCCCTTGACGATTAATGATATAGGCCCCCGCTTTAAGAAAAGTTGCGGCTTTGCGGTTAAAATCTTTGTCTTCCAAGTTAAATTTTGGTCTAAGGCTGTAGGTTGAGTTGCTAAACGAACCATAAAGCGCCAAATCAAGGTCTAATTTTTCTTCCAAAATAGCAAGATCTTTCAGAAAATTCTTAATATTGTAGGCTGGTAAATAAAAATCAGTTAATATTGGTACGCGCTCGCCATTTTTGACGTATCCAAGATAATTGGCGAGCGAGTTTTCAAATTCGTTTAGTGTTGTTTGATTTTCTGGAGCCTCAAAAATAAATTTAACATTGCGCGGCAAGATTTCTTTAATATTTAGAATTTTTTTGATGTAATTATTGCGTTTATCGTCAAAGCTCGCAAATACTACATAACCGTCCTCAAGGCGCTTGATTACGCCGTCTAGATTTTTGCCACTTTCACGGGCTTCCATGATAATTTTAAGATCATAAAGGTTGAGTTTTCTTGGCATAAGTTCGGCGATTTTTTCAAGATATTTGATTGCGTCATCAATTTCTTTAAATGTGGCAACAACGCGATTAGCTTTAGCTCTAAGGGGTACTGCTCTTAAGATCACTTCCGAAATAATCCCGAGAGTGCCTTGCGCCCCAAAAAATAGCGGCATTAGGTCAAGCGTTTCTCGTTTTGGAGCTTGCAAAATTGTAGGATAGCCAGAAAGGCTGATGTCGTGTTTGCTGATTTTAACCAAAAGCTCATCATTTTCTTTCAAAATTTTGGAAATTTTACGATAAATCTCCCCTTCTAGAGTTTTCTCGACAGCTTTTTTGGCGACAGCATATTTTTTTAGTCGTTCAGTCTGCAAACAGTCACCATTTGCCAAAATTACTTCGATGCGTTCAACAAAATTCATGATTCCACCATATTTACCAGAGGCTTCATCTTTCGCGTAATTGGAAATTAAGCCACCAATAGTTTCACCGTCTCTTCCGTCAATCGGAACAGTTAACCCTGACACCGATAACGCTGTATTTAGTTCTTTTAAGGTAATCCCTGCTTGAACGCGGACTAGTCTTTCGCGAGGATCGATTTCGAGTAAATTGTTTAACTTTTCGGTTGAGATCACTATGCCATTTGTAAGGTCAGCTCCCCCCTCATCTAGACCAGAACCACGTGCAGTCACAGCGACTTTGATATCTTTTTGTGAAAGTTGATAGAAAAATCTTAGAAGCTTTTGGATGTCGGTTGTTGACTCTGGGAAAGCAACAAGTTTTGGTTTGATTTTAAGTACCGAGCGGTCGGTAGAATAATTTTCCAAAATTTCTGGATTATCAAAAACATTACCCACCGTAAGTTGATTCAAGTACTTCGCAATTTTGCCCATATCGTTTATGATTATATCACATAATCGTAAGCTACAACGATTTATATTCTAGTTAATTCATATTTTGTTTCACCTAGACCAAGCATTTCGGCGTATGGTAAAATTTCACGACCAAGTCTCGAATCGATCCGCTCTTTTAATTTTTTAGCTCCAGGGTCTTTGCTTGCCCAAATCATATCAATAAAAGCTTGATCGTTCGCCACGGGGTCAAGTGAGGCTACGATGCCAAGATCTTCCATGACTGGGTCATCTTGGTTTGCATCGCAATCACATGATGTTGATAGCGCATTCATTATGGTTATATAAATTATTGGTTTATTTTGTGCATTTAGATAATCCGCTACCGCAGTAGCCGCTTCAGCCATGCTCTCAATAAAATCAATTTGTTTATGCTCGCTTTGCCAACATTCAGCTGGATCTTCTGTCTGTCCGCATGAATGGATATAAGCCTTACCATTTCGCGAAGCGAAGCCAATCGACTGGTTTTTGAGATTTGCTCCAAACCCACCCATAAGATGTCCTTTTCCGTGTGCCAAATTTACAAATGCGTCGTAATTATCAAAATGCGAACCCAGTAAGTCATATTTTAGATGCTTGCCTTTATGAACTGGGATTTTAATTTCGCCATCAGCATCCATAATGTCAACTTCGGCAAAGCTTGTAAAACCGTGTTCTTTTGCCACTTCCATGTGGTCTTTAACAGTGTTACGTGCACCACCATAAGCTGTATTACATTCCACGATTGTACCATTTAGGAATTGCACAAATGGACCAATTAAATCCGCTTTCAAATAGCCTTTTGCTCCACGTTCGCCCGTCGATACTTTTATGCCAATTTTACCTGTTAATTTTACACCGAGTGCATTGTAGATTTTTTTCAATGCTTCTGGAGTGATTTCTTTTGAATAATATACTTTGGTCATATTTTCTCCTTTATTTTCTTGATTTTTGCAGTTCAAATCGATATCTTTGCCCTCTTTACGGATATTCGTTGTGATCTAATACGCGGCTACCTATATTGCCAACCCAGCGAATGGTAAAAATCCATTGCCGTAGGCAACCCTAAATTTTTAAGAGTCAAATTAGTGATGTCATCGACCACTACGAGCACAAAAAGCGTAATTGCGAGTGTAAGAAATGCTCGTCGCGACATCGTTAGAGCTAAATGGATACAATGCGGTAGTAACCAGTAGATTAAAAGTAGTGCCCCTAGCCCAAAAATAATCGCACTAGCTGGGCAAACGAAGCCATTAATATTTCCAATGCCCCACCAACTTCTGGTGTAATCCCAGTAACGAGTTCCGTTACCCACAGTGTAAACTATCCAACCTGCGAATAATTCCAAGAGACCAGTTGCCAGTGCTGAGATAACAAATACCAACCAGGGGTTTTTCCTAAACCAGTATGCAATCGCCAAAATAAGAAGTGCTCCATAAGCATAAATATTTAACCACGGTAAAAAATTTCCGCCTTTGATATATAGATGTTTAAAGCCACCGCCAACTTCGGCTAGGCTAAATTCCCATAGCCATCCAATAAACCCCGAGAACACCACAATCAGGAACAAAACTCCTACTTTTTGGTAAGTTTTAAGTTTGATTTTGCCGCTTAAATAATCTTTATAAGTCTTAGAAAATGCCCACCTTTTCATCATAATTTTATTATAGCATACATTCGTCGATATCTCGACCGAAGAATTTCGGTCTGGTGCCCGAGACTGGACTTGAACCAGCACGCCGATTGGCATATGCTCCTAAGGCATACGTGTATACCAATTTCACCACTCGGGCATGTAGTAATTATATCATAAATCATCAAAAAAGCGAGGAAAAACTCGCTTTCTTGAATACTCCGTTAGGCATTCTTTTTTGCTAATATTGTTGAAGAAATATATGCTACTAAGGCACCTAAAATCAAAGCTACTGGCAAAACATCTTCTGGACCAGTGTCTGGTATATCTGAGCTAGTAGCAGGCGTATTATTGGTCGCTACAGGCGTCATAGTATTCGTTAAATTACCAACGGTATTTTGGGCTTCGTTTTCTTTGTTATTCTTATCATTTTTAGTATCGGTTTCTTCATCTTCGGTTTCTGAAATTTCAAAAGCTGAATTTTCTGCATTGCTGATACTTGTTTTGGCAGATTTTTTAACTGCCACGACAATGATTGCGGTAATCAAAATCAAAATAATTGCTACGACTGCTGTTGCCGCAATGATAATTTTGCGACGTTCTTTCTTTTCTGCTTCTCCTTGGTATTGCATAATAAAAACTCCTTATGCTCTCATTATATCACACTTTTGCTAAAAATGCAAGATTATTTTACATAAAGAGAAAGATGTGCTCTGGCGTACTGGTTAGTTTTTATTAACTTCATTCCAGACAAATCTGGTGCTTTATTTGGATGAGATAAGACCATTATTCCGCCACTAGCTACATTGTCCGTAATTTTTTCAATTAAGTTACTTTTGAAATTGTCGTATGGCGGATCGGCTAGAACTATATCAAATTTTTGATTATCATTAAATGATAACACATCTTCAGTGATAATCTTGGCATTTAAGCCTAAATTTGCTAAATTTTGTTTTATTGTTGAGGCTATTTTGGGGCTTTTTTCAATAAATACCACTTCGGCAGCACCTCTAGAAATTGCTTCTATCCCCAGTGCTCCCGATCCTGCAAAAGCGTCAAGGACTCTTGCTCCAGGTAAAAATTCGGCAATCATATTAAAAAGCGCTAATTTTTCCCTCGCTCCCATTGGGTGTGTCGAATTGGAATTTGGGGATTTAAGGTTTCGTCCACGAAATTTTCCTGAAGTAACAATAATATTTTTCATAATTAAATAGTTTAAGGAGTTAAAAGCCTACTAAAAGTTAGTTTAACGTTGTAATTTGCTGATATTTTGTGATGCCTTGCATCAATTCACTATATTTTAACATATTTTTAGGGTCTTGTAAAAATTTCATCACGTCAATTTGAGCTTTGTGGATTAATTTAGTGTCCGATAAAGAAGCAATTCGAAGGTCTAGCGCCCCGTGTTGTAAAGAACCATAGATTTCTCCAGGGCCCCGAAGTTTTAAGTCTACTTCAGCGAGATAAAACCCATCAGTGGATTTTTCAAGCTCTCGAAGTCGGCGCGAAGGCGTTAATTCTCCAGAGGTTACAAAATAGCAAAATGCTGGCGAAGCTCCTCTCCCCACTCGACCTCTTAGCTGATGCAACTGCGCCAAGCCATAAGATTCAGCATTTTCTATTACTATTAAAGTTGCGTTGGGTACATCTACGCCAACTTCCACTACCGTAGTCGACACTAAAATATCAATTTTGCCGTCTGCGAATTGCTCCATTATTGCATCTTTCTCGGTCGGCTTCATTTTACCGTGCAGAAATTCTACGCGACATTTTGGAAAAATCTCCCTTAATTTTCTGGTTCGAGTTTTAACAGATGTTGCTTCTGAAATTTCACTATCTTCAATCGCCTTGCAAATCCAATATATTTGTTGTCCTCGAGCGTTTTTGCCATGTTTTTTAGTGTCTGGTAAACGCGAGAGGATTTCTTGTATTTTGGGGTACAATTTCTCTTTGGTCTCTGTTTCCTTTAAAATCGTAGTCTGTATGGATTGGCGTCCTTGCGGTAATTCATTTAGTATAGACACGTCCAAATCTCCAAATAAAGTCAGCTGCAAAGAACGTGGAATTGGTGTTGCAGTCATCGCAAGTAGATGCGGCGCTAAGTCTGCGGGTGATTTTAACATTAGTTTTTGTCTTTGTTCTACCCCAAAGCGATGTTGCTCATCAATGATCACTAAATCTAAGCCCAAAAACTCCGTATCATCAGTTAAGAGAGCATGCGTGCCAACCACGAGATTAATTTTGCCATTTTTGATATTAGTCTTGAGGCTCTTTTTGTCTTTCGTTGCACCAGTTAGGAGCGCTACTGTAATTTTAAAAGGCTCAAAAAGTTCGCGTAAATTTTCGTAATGTTGATTTGCTAAAATCGCCGTCGGTGCAAGAAAAGCTACTTGTGCGCCAGCCAGTATAGCTTCATAGGCTGCCATTGCTGCCACCATGGTTTTACCCGAGCCGACATCTCCTTGCAAAAGTCGGTTCATGGGCGTTTCTTTTTGCATATCTTGGAATATTTCCCAACTAGCCAATCTCTGTGCATTTGTTAATTTAAAAGGTAGGCTTGCGACAAAATTTTTAATTTTTTTTACATCAAAGGGGATTTTAGTGGCTTTTAATTTGTTGTTTTCCTGACGATTAAGTTTGGCTGCCAAAATTAATTCAAACAATTCTTCGTAGGCCAAATATTCTCGTGCCTTTTCGGCTGTTTTTAGGGTGTTTGGAAAATGTGCAAAAAATAACGCATCTTTGCGCGTTCCAGGCCGTACCATCGGCAATAAATCTGGAATTTCTGCAAATTTTGCTCGCGAATTATTTATAAGTCTTTTAAAATCAGATGATTTTAGTTTGCCATGCGCCACATAAATTGGGCTGATGCCAGATATTGGGTCGACATCTGAAGCTAGTATCGCCGAAGGTGAGATTAGACTATATCTTCCATTTTTAAATTCAAAATTTCCCGTAAAAAAATACTCTTTTTCGGGCTCAAATTGTCTTAATCTGTAACTTTGGTTAAACCAAACTACTTTAATTGCCCCAGTTTTATCCCTAATTACGCCTTCAGTAATTAATAAATTACGTCTCTTTGCTCTCCTGGTTGAGAGCGAATCAATTTTGCCTCGTATCACTATTTTGCCAGGTTTAATTTCAGCGATTGAGACAGGTTTTTCGTAATTTTCATAATCACGAGGCAAATTATAAAAAAAATCCCGCACTGTCCGAATACCATATTTTTTTAAAATCTCTGCAGTTTTCGGACCAATTCCTTTTAATTTTTCTACACCTAAGTCCATATCTATATCATATCATGAATAAAAGCAGAAAAAATCCCCGGAATCATGAAATATAATCATGATCCCGGGGGCAGGAGGAGGGTAATTACTTAACCCACTGGTTAGTGATGGATTCGTAAACCTGACCATCGACATAACCAGTCTGGGATAAAAGGTTGCCGTAAGCGTCATACTTATTCTCATAAGTAACGCTCATATCATAGGAGAGAAAATTTTTCTTTCCTATGATGGTTTTGGTGGTTTTATCATCATACTGATTATAGGTGTAGTATTCCGTATAATCAGTATGATTTCCGCAGAGATATCTCGTTTCGATTAGCCGCCCCCACCTGTCATAAGAATAAAAGAGCTCTTCGATCTCCTTATTCTTTAAATTCTCGGTTCGTGTTGCGACTAGTCTGTTATCTTTGTCGTATGTTTTTGAAACGGCAAAGACGTCATCTTTTGACTCGGTTGTATACCCATCGCTAGTGTAGGTAAAATTAAGATTCACTAATTTCACCTGAAGCGTTGGGGTAACTTCAATTCTTGTGGCTACTTTTACCCTACCATTAGAATCATAAGTGGGGTAATAGTATTTGAATTGATTTGTGAGGAGATCTCGCTTAGAAGAGAGCTCTCCACGGGAGTCATATTCAAACCACTCGTCTTCCACGAGCTTGGGGGTTTTTGCGTAGGTGTCATAACGAACCGCACGGATAATCTTTCCGCTAGCGTCGTAATGCACCTGCGTTTGGTTTCCGGCCGTGTTGGTATATTCTATTTTACCAGTATAGCCAGAATTTTCGTAGTTATAGACCGTTATTTTTTCGGTCGAATCCGATCGAATCAGTCTATAACCACTTCTTTCGCGTTTTCCTATTGTTGCCACGAAATTATCGTTTCTAGGTCTAACATTAAACATTAATCCCAAACGATGAGATACTGCAGCAAGTTCGGCGCGAGTCGTTGTGCCCTGGGGTGAAAGTTCTGTTCCAGAAGTTCCTCTCACCAAACCTGTTGCTACTGCCCATGCAAAGGGGCTAGTAGCCCAGACACTAACTTTATCTAAGTCTTTATACTGGGATAAAGTTTGCCAAGGTGTTAAATCCGCCTTTTTGTAGAACGCGTAACGATAGAGTATCGTTACCAGTTGTTCTCTGGTGACGGGGTCGTTCACCCCCACGGTTCTTTTCTCATCACCATAGCCGTAGATTATGCCCTTATCTACGGCCCAATTTATAGCGTAGTAATACGGAGAATTGGGGGTGGGTATGTCTGAAAAATAATAGTAGGTCGTCGCTGCGATGCTGGGCTTTCCGTCCAGTCTATATAAAGACTGGATAATCTCGCCTCTGGTAGCGTAATTAAAAGGGAGAAACTTTTCCCCCACGCCGTCCATCAGGCCGAGATTGTGGACGTAACCAACATCATCCACAAACCAATCCGTGTCATACACGTCCTGGTAAGTCCCCTTGCTAGCGGTATTTGCCGCCAGTGCTGAAGGGGATACTGCAATAGCTGTCATTACGATTGCAAAAACCAAAATAAAAACCTTTTTCATTTTAGTGCTCCTCCTTTTTAATAATACTAAGGGAAAATTACCCTTCCTCTTCAGACCATTATAACACAAGAACTTTAATTTGTCAATATTTAGAGGAGTTATCTGCGGTGCCAGAATGTTCTTCTCTCCATTTTGCAATTTCGCCATGATTGCCTGATAATAAAATCTCGGGTACTTTCATTCCACGAAATTCTTCTGGCCTAGTATATTGTGGATACTCTAGATTGTCACCATCAGAGAAAGATTCGATTTCGGCCGATTTTTCGCCGCCTAGAACGCCAGGGATTAATCGCACTACTGAATCAACGATAATTAATGCTGGTAGTTCCCCACCAGTCAACACATATTTACCCAGTGAAATCTTGTAATCTACGATTGATAAAATTCGTTCATCGTATCCTTCGTAGTGAGGACATAAAATAATATAGTGCTCAGATGCCTCCATGAAACTTCGGGCTGTTTTTTGATTCCAAATTTCACCAACAGGTGTAGGTAAAATAACTTTGGCAGACGGATCTTTGGATTTGACAGATTCTATTGCCGCAAATACGGGTTCACAACGAAGAAGCATTCCGTCTCCACCACCATAAGGCGTGTCATCAACGGAACGGTGTGGTCCTAAGCCAAATTCACGAAGATTCACGAAATTAAATTCGGCTAAACCTTTATCTACCGCTTTCCACATCATGGAAGTCTTAAGGTAGGGTTCAATTGCTTCACGAAATAGCGTAATAATTGTAAATTTAATCATGCACATATTATATCATAAAGAAAAACGACCCTTCGGTCGTTTCCCCGCTGTTACGCGCCCACCCTTGGGGCACATTGTTTTGTTTTAATCCGCTGTGTTTGTTTTTAATGAGTCTCCACACTCCACTAAATAAATCAGTGGAACCCCTGTGAAGCGTACCAGCTTATGTTTATAATAAGTCATAAATATATAAAAGTCAAGCACTTTTCTGTAGACAAAAATATGTTATAATAAATCTATGTTTGTCGACACTGCAAAAGTGAGTCTAAAAGCTGGTAAAGGCGGAAATGGTGCCGTCTCTTTTCGTCGTGAAATTTATATTCCAAAGGGTGGTCCTGATGGCGGTGATGGCGGTAAAGGCGGAGATATTATTTTTCGTGCTGATAAAGACACTAACACTTTGATTGATTTTCGTTTTACGCCGATTTTAACAGCTGAAGATGGCAAGAATGGCTCTGGTCAACGTTCTGCTGGCCGTTCTGGTAAAGACTTAATCGTTGAAGTCCCTGTCGGCACCGTGGTGTATCGATTGGATAGCGTATCGACGAGTGACGGCCCTGGAAGAGGCTCTCAAAATATTTTGCAAAACAAAAATTTTGGGGATGAAGGGTTTCTGACAGGACCAGCCGAGCGAGAACTCATCGCTGATTTAAACTACGACGGCGCCGAAGCGGTCATCGCGAAGGGTGGCGATGGGGGATTCGGGAATGCACATTTCAAGTCGAGTACTCGCCAAGCTCCAATTATCGCCGAAGTTGGTGAGCCAGGCGAAGAGTTCGAGGCTGAGTTAGAGCTTAAAACTGTGGCCGACGTTGGTTTGGTCGGTCTTCCTAATGCTGGTAAATCTACTTTTCTTTCTGTCGTTTCCAATGCTAAACCCGAAATCGCCGACTATCCATTCACCACTATTACTCCGAATCTTGGCGTTGCCACTATCGATAATCGTGACATTCTGATTGCTGATATCCCTGGTCTCATTGAGGGGGCTTCCGAGGGCAAAGGTTTGGGGCATGATTTTCTTCGTCATGTTGATCGTACAGCGGTATTACTCCACCTAGTTGATGTTTACAACAATGATGCTGGTGAAGCTTACCAAATTATCCGCAACGAGCTTAATAAATACTCCGACTTAAAAAATCGTCCCGAAATCGTTGCTCTCACTAAATGCGAAGGGGTTGATGAGGATATTATTAAAATGCAAATAGCCTCTATCCTCGAGAAAAACCCTATTGCTAGAATCTACACCATCTCGGCCCAGGCCCATCAAGGCCTCACTGAACTTCTTAGGGAGTTAGCAAATTTGGTCAGTGAACGTCAATCAACTTCTTTGATAGACGCTCATAGCGACGAGCGTGAACGAGGCGATGAACAAAATTATCATTCAGGCGAGCTAGATGAAAAGCGTGAACAAAGCGAGCAAACTTCAGTTCCAACTATATCATTAAGCAAAAATGCCCTGAAAGATAACTGGCTTGTCGAGCAACTCGAAGATGGCAAATTCCTTGTCACTGGTGAAAAAATCGAAAAATTTGCCCGCCGTACTGATCTTAATAATTATGCGTCAGTTAATCGCCTTCGCGACATTATGAAAAAACTTGGTATCCGCGCAGAATTAACAACTCAAGGGGCTAAGCCCGACTCGGTTATTAGTATTGCTGGCAAAGAATTTACTCTAGTAGAAGATTACTAAAAGGTATATCTACATATTATAGCATAAATTAGTATAAAAGTCAATATGACTGATCTTTGGGATTAATAAATGTAATTAAAATTACCTACTCGTGATGCTGGTATTATAGCTTCCGAAACTATAGCATATCCTGCGTAGTTCATTTCGCGCACTACGATCGAACCATCAGCATTAATTCCAACCACTACTCCTACGTGTCCATAGCCGCCACCACCAAAAGGCGTCTGGAATACGGCACCTACTACTGGCGTATTTCCGACCCCCCTATAGGCATAGTCTTTGTTCCATGTTCTGGCATGTCTACCATTGTGATTAAGTGCACCGAGCGATAAAGGACTGGTGGCTCGCCAGTACCAGGCATACCAAGTACAGTTACCGCGAACTCCAGGATTTGGGTTCGGATAGGCGTAGTTTGGATCGTAAAAGTTATAAGCGATAATTCGAAGATCTTGACGACCAGAAGTGCTACCAAGGTAGGTGTAAGTGTAGAGTGTCCTGACTGGTGGTACGTACTCTGGGCGTTCTTTTTCGGGTAATGCACCATCTTTAATGAAAATTTTACTTCCCTCAGTAAGACCTGTTACATCAAGGTCGTTAAAGATTGTAATTTCGGCAACATTAGAACCGTATTTTGAAGCGATAGATTCTACAGTATCGCCACTCTTCACAGTATAAACGATGCCAGATTTTTTAGGTATATATAGTACCATCCCTGCCGAAAGATTGGTATTTTTAAGACCGTTAGACCAACGAATTTGATCGGTCGAAATACCATATTTGGCAGCAATTGATTCCATCGTTTCACCTTCACTCACAGTGTACACAACTATCCATTCACGATCTTCTACGTCAGTCAGGTTGGGTTTTTCCAAGCGCCCAAAGTTCGTTTGACCAGCTTCGTACATCGTAGTAGTGACCACGTAATTGTTAGCTACATCGGAAGCACTAGCAAGACTCAGTGCATCTGATAAATCTGCTACTACATATAATTCGGAAAGTTGATCTACTGAGATTTTATAATTACTTGCTGCAAAAGTATCTAAACTGAGATTTATCTCAGAATTACTCTTATCTATCGAGCCAACAAAAACCAAAGCTAAAGTAACAAGTCCCGTCGCAAAATATGGCAAAACTCTTTTTAGCCACTTAGTATTAATTTTTCGTTTTTTCTTTGTCATAATGATATATCACAAAGTCTTTGGCAATGGCTGTAAATATTCCGAATATGCTCAGACTCTGTATAGCTATAATACATCAAACCGTCATCACCTGTCAAGAAATAAAGATAAGCCGTATTTGATGGATTGGCTACGGCAAGAAGAGCCGAAAGCCCAGGATTTGAGATTGGGCCGCAAGGCAAGCCTCCATGCAATCTGGTGTTATAGCAGGAGTCTACCTTTAAAGCCGCTTGATTATCGGTGTAAATTTCACGGTTGGGGTCTAGCACGTCCAACGCATAGGAAACTGTCACATCGCTCCCCAGGGGTATACCATAGTTAAGCCGTGATAGAAACACCTGTGCTACAGTAGGTTGTTCTGGTGATGAGGCTTCTTTTTGTACGATTGAAGCTAGCGTAATCCCCTGGAACAATGTCAGACCTTTGGCGGCATATTTTGCCTCAAGATTATTTTCAGCAATGATTTTCCCCATTTCCTTTAGAAAGACGTCTAAAATTTCCTGCACAGTTGAATTTTTATAGAATTCGTGCGTTTCCCCATACAGATATCCCTCTAAGCTTGCTCCTAGTGGTCGGTCTTTTAAAAAATCATAATCATACTCCGCATTGAATCCAGCTTCGATCTCTTCTGAGGTATAACCAATTTCCGCTAGTTTTTTCTTTATAGCAAAGATGTTTTCACCAGGTAAAATTGTAAAATTAAATACTTCGGCCTTCATTTGTGATTCTAACTCAGCGTAATATTCGGCTCTTTCTTTGGCACGGAGATCTTTTATCCACAAAATTCCTCCAACTATAAGAAGCGTCAAAATCACTGCTATAGCCAGTAAAGTGATTATTTTTATGAAATTTTTAGATTTTTTTTTATCACATTCCTCCTTGTGAGGACTAGGAATTGGCTCTTTTTGCGTAACCCCCTCTAAGAAATCCTGTAAAATAATCGATGCCGCTTCAGCGTCAATTTCACCTTTTTCATAACGTTTTTTACGTGACTTTAAGCGTTCTTCTGCCATGACTGAGGTTAAACTTTCGTCTTGAAAACGAATTTTAGCTTCGGGGAGTTTGACCACTAAATTTTTAGCAAAATTTCGCACATATTCTGTTTGCTTGGTTTCATTTCCGTCGTTACTGCGAGGCAATCCGAGCACAAAGAAATTGGTATTATTTAGACGCGCTAAACGAGCAATTTCCTGCCATTCTGAGCCATCTACTGTTATAAACCCGACTGGGACCGCAATTCGAGTACTGGAGTCCGCCTTGGCCACGCCAATGCGTTTTTCGCCTACATCAAGGCAGAGAATACGCATTTTATTCCTTTATCTCAAGAATTATAGTTATTTTGTTGGAATCATTTGGGATTGAGGTCACCCAAGGGAAAGATGGATTTATTGTAACAGATACGATGCCATTTATATCTCTCAGATCATGCTGTGCTTGTCCAAGGCCTTTACCTTTCACGATGTTTACGACGTCGTTCTCTGTTATTTTAGGGCCAGTAGCATAGGAAGTTTTTAGTTTACCGCTAAAGCCATTGTCGGTTTTGGCGAAATTTTCAATGAATGGATCGCGAATTTCGTATATTTTCTGATTTTCGCCAAGCTTAGCTTTTTCGGTGATAAATTCTTCAACTTTAGTTTTATCGATAGCGTAAATTGTCGTAATGGTTTTTGCAGTTAATATTGGTTTGGTATTTGCGTCAACTTTTTCACCGACAGCTGGAGTCGAAATCGCGTCTTCGGTAATTTGGTTAAGGCTAGATTCTATCGCCATTGAATTGTCGCTAATTTCGGCCAGTAGTTTTTCTTTGTTTTCCTCCGAATCTGTTTCAGCTAGCTTCTCTTTAGCTTTTTCAATATCTTCCTTCGAGACAACTGTTATCATTTCGTCAGTGCCGCCACTCATAGCCTTATCAGAATACGCTGCAACATTGGCAGAGGTACTCCAGCCAGTATTATTGGCCGAAATATTGTATTTCGATCCTGGTTCAGTGGCAATAACTTTTATCCGTCCAGAAACTAAACATCCAGAATTGATAAACGCAATAGGATTACTACTATTACCGCAACTATCCATGTTTTTTCCATCCCAAGATAAAGTTGTATCTTCGTTTGTAATAAAAGCTAAACTGTCTAGCGAAAACTTGGTTCCAGATTTTATCTGAATCGATCCACTTACTTTGAAATAAGCATAAATTACCAAGTCGCCTTTAGCTTTTTCGCCAACGTTCTTTTGCCCAGTGGCTTCGAATTCAACTTTTTTGATTGTCTCAACTTTCTTTTCTTCCAAATAAAACTTTCCAGTATCAGCATCTTCTTCATCGAGTTTAGTGGTAAAGCTTACTGTTTCGGAAAAATTGTTTAGGTTAGTTTTGATTCCTACCGTCAATGTGGCAGCTGGTGCAATTACTAATGCCCAAATCATGACTATGATTAGAATTATTAGTGCAACACCACTAAAGATTGCAATTTTTTTATGTTCATTAAACCATTGAATGAATTTATTATTTGACTTTTTTAAACTCATCTTAGTCGGTTTGTCTTCAGGCTCTTCGTCTGTTTTATCAGACAAATTTGCTGTATTATCATCGGAGCGAGCTTCTTCACTAACTAAGGAATCCTTTTCTTCATCAGAAGGTTCATCTTTTAGCTGGACGCTTTTTTCTGCGTCATCTGAAGGTTCATGAAGCTCCTCTTTTGTTGTTTCTGTTTCTTGTTCTTCCATTTTAGGAATGGCTGGGGCTGATTGAAGATTTTTTGCTACAGGAATTTTAATAGCTGCAGATAGTTTTACGATAGATGGATCTGTTGTAACTAGCACAACGGTCTTTGACACAGAAGTAGCAGCTTTGGCAATCAATTTAATATTTACCACACTCCTAAAAACGCTAGCTTTTTTAGGTGGCACTAAGGCGACGATTTTTGATTTTGAATTTTCGATTTTATTGATGATATCCGTGATATCATCTTCAGGCTCAATATAAATGACGTCTTTATTCATACTAAAATCATACCACATTTTATGAAGCTTGTGTTAAAATAAAAGTAAATGAAATTTTTTCGACGCAATAATTTTAATCCAGTAAGCACAAATGATGTCACTAATCAATCTGCTTTAGCTGAAATGGCTTTGCGAGCGATCCATGATGGCGTTGTTATCACTAACAAAGTTGGAGTTATTAAGTTTATTAATCCAGCTGCCACGGCTATGGTTGGTTATAATACTCCAGACAACATTGTTGGGCTGGATTATGGGCTAATAATTAAACTGGAGTCTAAAGAAGGCCGTGAACTTTCTGAGTCTGAAAATCCACTTGTCCAAGCCATGCGTAGTAATCAATTTTTAGAGGCTTTTCAAGGAAATCTAATTATGGGTGGATCTAACAAACGAATCCCTATATCTATCTCAGTACTACCAGCCGAAGGTGCTCAACAAGATCGCATTATTACTTTTAGAGATATTACTAAGGAACTCAAACAAGAGGGTGAACAAACTGAGTTTATTTCTACGGCGTCTCACGAGATGCGTACGCCAGTTGCCACTATTGACGGCTATTTGTCTTTAGCTCTTAACCCCCAGACCGCTACTATTGATGAGCGAGCTCGAGGTTATCTTGTAGCCGCACAAGCCGCTTCGCAACATTTAGGTAGGCTCTTCCACGATTTGCTTGATGTAACTAAACTCGATGATGGGCGTGTTCGCCCACAACTTCAGCCAGTTGAAATGATTGGGCTTGTTAGGCAAATTTCTGCTGACTATCTTAATCGCGCAAAAGAATCTAAAATTAATTTCACTTTTGGTTCTAACGAATCTAATCCATTTGATAATAGTCGTCGTTTAGAACAGGTAGTTTATGGTTTTGTGGATGTAAATTTCATACGCGAAATTCTCGACAACATTATTGATAATGCACTTAAATATACCCCTGAAGGTGGAGCTATTTATATTAATGTGCGTGGCGATGGGGATCGAGTTTTAATTAATGTTACTGATACTGGCATTGGTATCTCGTCTAACGATATAGGTCACATCTTCCAGAAGTTTTATCGTGCTGATAATTCTGATACTCGCACTATTGGTGGTACAGGATTAGGGCTCTACCTCGTTAAGCAGCGTGTTGAAGCAATGGGAGGGCGTGTTTGGGCGGAATCTGCTTTTGGTGAAGGCTCGACTTTTTATGTGTCTTTGCCACGCCTTACTGGTGAAGAATATGAAAAACGCATGATTGCAATACGTAATAATAATTTAAATGGAGAACCGAAATGAGTAAAATTATGGTAGTCGAAGATGATGCATCTTTACGTGAAATTTACAGTATCCGTATCACCGCTGAAGGATATAACGTTGTGTCGGCTGGTGATGGCGAAGAAGCTTTAGCGGTTGCTGTACGTGAAAAACCAGACTTAATTTTATCAGATGTTATGATGCCCAAAATTTCAGGTTTTGATATGCTGGATATTTTGCGTGCTACACCAGAAACTGCTAACATTAAAGTTATAATGATGACGGCTCTTTCTTCGGATGACCAACGCGAGCGAGGCGAACGTTTAGGGGCTGATCGTTATTTAGTAAAATCTCAGGTTGGTATTGAAGACGTCATTAATGCAATTCATGAAGTACTAGGAGATCGAGTTGTCTCTCCGGCTCAATAAATTTCTTGCCGAAAGATTAGGTGTTTCTCGTCGTGAAGCCGACGAGCTAATCGCTACTGGTAAGGTGATAGTTAACAATAAAATGGCGGTTCTAGGGGATAGGGTTGACGAAAAAGATAAAGTATGCTATAATAATAAAACAATATCGTTTGAAACAAATTTCTTGTATCTTGCTCTTAATAAACCAGTTGGCTATGTTTGCTCTCGTCATGCACAAGGCGATACTCCGACGGTCTATGAGTTACTGCCAAAAAAATATTATAAACTAAAAACCGTTGGTCGTCTTGATAAAGATTCTTCAGGTCTGATTTTGCTTACTAATGACGGTGATTTTGCTTTTCAGATGACTCACCCCAAATTTCGCAAAAATAAAGTCTATGAAGTCGAACTTGACCACCCCCTTGCCCCTCTCCATCAACAAATGATTTCAGACTACGGCGTAATGCTTGACGACGGCCCCAGTCAATTCAAAGTTATCATATTGGCGGATAATAAATCCAAAAAGTCCCTCCAAGGTGTTTCCGAAAATAAAAGTTTTGAGACGGGAGAAAATTCGGCGAGTTTTGTCGAAAAGAAGCGTTATCTTGTGATTTTATCTGAAGGTCGCAACCGTCAAATTCGTCGTACCTTTGCGGCCCTCGGGTATAAAGTCACCAAACTTCATCGTACTGGATTTGGTAAATATGAACTTGGGGAGTTAAAATCGGGAACATATGCTATAATTAAACCATGAGTACAATCTTAGGTCTTGATATTGGTACGGAATTTGTTAAGGCTGTCTTAGCTAAATCTAACAAAAAAGGTAACCTTGAAATTATAGGCGTAGGTAAAGCCAAGCAAGATGAAGGCAATATGCATGCTGGCGCAGTGGCAGATATTCCTGCTGTGGTCAGTGTTTGTGAAGAGGCTTTAGTTCAAGCCGAGGAACAAGCGGGCGAGAGAGCCAGTCTTGCTGTAGTTGGCATCGCAGGAGAGCTCATTAAAGGCAATACTACTTCTGTTAATTATACTCGTAAAAACTCCAATAAGCCCATTACTGACTCCGAGATGAACGAAATCATCAAGAAGGTTCAGCAAAAATCTGGCGAGGTTGCTAAAAAAGCTGTAGCACTCGAAACTGGCAACGACAATGTTGAAATTCGCTTAATTAATTCCGCTATTGTCTCACTGACGATTGATGGCTATAAAGTTAGTAATCCCATCGGCTTTAAAGGCTCCGAAGTAGTAATTCAATTTTATACTGCTTTTGCTCCGATGATTCATGTTGCAGCTATTGAAAAAGTTTGCGCTGAGCTCAACCTTGATTTACTTTCAATTGCCGTAGAACCTTTTGCAGTCTGCCGCGCATGTCTTGGTGATGATCTTGAATCAAATTTCTCAAGTATCGTTATGGATATTGGTGGCGGTACAACCGATATTGCTGTGGTCGAAGATGGTGGCGTGGAAGGTACCAAAATGTTTTCTATAGGTGGCCGTAGTTTTACTCGTCAAATTGCCGAATCTTTAGGCGTGGATTTTGACACTGCTGAAAATTATAAGCTTGACTACGACTCAGGCAAGCTAGACGATCATATGAAAGCCAAAATCGAAACTGCGCTTTCTCGTAATATAGCCGTTTGGCTAACTGGAGTTGAGGTCACACTGGAGGAATTTAACAGTATTGGTAGCCTTCCTCGCAATATTTTGCTTTGTGGCGGAGGAGCTAGTCTTTCTTTATTGCAAGAAACTTTAGCTATTTCAGATTGGTACCAAAATTTGCCCTTCTCACGTCGTCCAATTATTCATCTTATGAGCATAGATGAACTTCCTAATCTTGTCACTGAAAGCTTAAACGCCGAAGCTTTGTCATATCTAGATCATTCTTTTGCTACGGCTTTAGGACTACTTCGTGTTGGTATGGATACTTTAGCTGGTGCTCCTAAAGAAAATAGACTCAAAGCTAGGATCGATAAACTTCTCCAAAACTAACTTCCTAGTTAGACATTTTTTATAAAATACGGTATAATATATCTGTATCTTTATTTGGGGTAAGTATTTTTTACATTTTTATGGAGGAGTGATAGAAGTTGTTGATGGGGATATTCGTCAAAATCTGTCTAATTTGTCTTTTTATGAATTTGATATCGTGCGCCTTTTATGCGATTTTGAGTGAAAAATTCGCGAAAAGCGTCGATATAGAAGACGTGCGGAAATCTAAGAATGGCAAAGTCGTGTATTTTATTGATGGGGTTGGTTTTAAAACTCCAATTTCATTAAACTCTATGCTGGATAATATACCTGAAGACGTCGGAATATGCTTGATAAGGTACAAAAACACTGGTTTTGATTTAAGATATGCATCAAAAATCATTTTTCGGCACATGTTTAATTACAAGTCTAAAGATATCACAGTGATTTCAGTATTCACAGGACATTTGCTGGCTAACCAACCTTTGTATCCTGAAATATGTGAAATTGCAATAAATCCATATTTCGGCAAATTCAGCTTAAAGAAATCTCATCAGGATCTTTTATATTTTTTGCCAATTATTGAGTTTGGGACTTTTTTAATCGGCTGGCTAGCGTATCTGCCACTATTCAAAAGCTCAGGTAATCAGCGATATTCAATTAGGCTTTTTGTAGATCATCTTTCGATAATCGACGAAGACGATATTGCGTTTCGTACTAAAATTACCCAAATTATATTTTTGACTGAGGAAAATCGGATGTTAGAAAATAATGCTATTCAAACAGAAATTCTAACAAAAGAACCCACAATGTACTATCAAATAGTACCACAATCCTATTTAGGGAATGCGTTATTCAGTGCTCTTCCGAGTTATTTAACCAAAAACCACCCTTAATGGGTGGTTTTTAATTTCTAAAGAATTTATCAATTTAATTCAGTAGCTTTGTTATTCTATCACGGCTTTAATTCTGCGTACTCCGGCCGAGGAAGATTCTTCTTTGGTGATTTTAAAATGGCCGATTGCACCAGTATGTTCAACATGTGGCCCACCACAAACTTCGCGTGAGACTGGGTTTTCAAAATCACCAATTGTGTAAACCTTTAACTTTTCTGGATATTTGTCCCAAAATTCGCCGTGTGCTTTGAGGGTGTCACGAGCATAGGCTTTATCATATTCGTCATAAACTACTGGTAAATCTGCTTCAATCCATTCATTTACTTGAGCTTCGACTTTTGTGATTTCTTCTGGCGTCATTTTGTGATCTAAATTAAAATCAAAGCGTACGCGCTCTGCGGTGATGTTGGAGCCTTTCTGACAAATTTCAGAACTAATCAGCTTTTGAAGAGCCGCAAGTAGCAGATGGCAAGCCGTATGATATTTGATGGTTCGTTCGCCATGGTCTTCAAGCCCACCTTTAAACATTCCTTTACTTGCTGTTTGCGATCTTTCACGTTGTTCTTTCAGTGCTTTTTCAAATTCCTCGCGATAATTTTCGGAAAGTTTAATTCCCTCTCTATAACATTCTTCTACGGATAGCTCAAACGGGAAGCCATATGTATCTTGAAGTTTAAACAAATCTTGCCCAGAAAGTTGTTGGATTTTTTCTTCCTGAGTAGCGTCTGGCATTTTTGCCACTGCAATCCCTTCAGTATTTGGTTTTGTATCGTTATGTTTTGAACGATTTTGATTAGAGAGTTTGCGTAGTTCTTTTAATCCTCGGCTTAAGGTCTTTCGGAAAGCATTCTCCTCGCGAAGCATCACTTCAAGCGCCACGTCACGATGGGTTAAAATTGAGTCTGGCAAATCAGCATAATTTTTTGCTACGATTGGCACAATTTCAGCTAAGAAATTTGTAGCAATCCCAAGATCTAATGCTCGAAGAATTGCTCGGCGAAGCAATCTTCTCATTGCGTAACCTTGAGTTTTATTAGAAGGTACTAGGCCCTGTGCTCCCAGAAGATAGGCTCCGCGGATATGGTCAGCGATTACTCTCATTTCATCAGTATTATTATCATACGATTTCCCCGAAATCTCTTCAAGTTTATCGATTATTGGCTTAATCAAAGAAATTTTGAATACATCAAACGAGCCAATTGCGGCGGCCGCGATTCGCTCTAGGCCTCCACCAAAATCCACATTTTTCTTTTCAAGTTCCTTAAATGAGCCATCGGGCAAGCGTCGGTATTGCATAAAAACTTGATTGCCGATTTCGATAAATCGTGCTCCATCAGAAGCTGGGTGAGATAATCCGTACTTCTTAATGTCTTGTTTATCTTCTCCAAAATCATAAAAAACTTCCGAATCTGGCCCACACGGATCACCAATTGGTGTGCTTTCGCAACCACCACCACGACTCCACCAGTTTTCGTGATCATCGTAAAAGAAAATTCTTTCGCCAGGTTTTATGCCACGTTTGTCACCATTAGAAGCCGAACCAATTTCGGCGATTTTAGCATCAATTCCAGCCTCAGCAAACACTTTTTGCCAAATTTCAGCCGCTTCAGTATCTTTTGGGATACCATATTTTTCGCTGCCAATGAAACAAGTTACATAAATCCGTGAAGGATCAAGACCGACTTCACGCGTCAAAAATTCAAAAAAGTTTCGAATCTGCTCCTCTTTGAAGTAGTCACCTAACGACCAGTTGCCAAGCATTTCAAACACGGTGGTATGGCGTGTGTCACCGACATCTTCAATATCCTGGAGTCTCATTGATGGCTGCGAGTCGCATAATCTTGTCCCATCAGGATGTTTTTTACCCAGTAGGTACGGGAGCAATGGTTGCATTCCAGAACCAGTAAAAAGCGTAGTAGGATCATTCTCTAAAACCAAAGGAGCTGGAGCAATCAATTTATGCCCTTTTTTAACTTGAAAATCTAAGAATTTTTTTCTAATCGTGTTTGCATCCATAGAGGTAATTATACACCAAATGATTGGCGTATGCAATTAGCAATCAATAGCAACAAAAAAGCCCCCTTCATTTGTTCATCATGAAAACTTTAAAAAGCAATCCACTATTGCCGCCTTCCGCAAAATCATGAGAATTTCCACAGTACTACCAGACGCCAAAGTGAGACTCGCTTTTAGCTAAGAATCACAAGATTTATTTTAATTTTTCACTTTATTATTGGTTGCACCCAGCCTTATTTTATCATGGTGTAAATAAAAAGCAATGGCTCAATTATCCAGAGTGTGGCTTTAAATGCATTATTAATACGGCCTTAGGCGATAATTCCTCCACCTAAACAAACTTCACCATCATATAAAACAGCGGATTGCCCCGAAGCTGGACGCTTAATTTCATGCTCAAAATACAAAGTCTCGCCATCAAATTTCACTGGGATCAAAGGTGCGCGATGTCTAAGACGAACTAACATCTCCGTTTCGTGGACGGGTGACGTCACTTGAGTCCCACTCATCGAGCTTGACGAAGACTGGAGAAAAGCAACGGTAGGGCCCGTCCGAAGAAACACGTCTTTTAGTTTTAATTCTTTTGTCCAGATTGCCTCATGATTTAAGTTTTTTGATACATATACGATATTTTTAGGAAGATCTTTTTTAACCACGTAATACGGCATCCCATCATTTATTTCGCCTTTGTTGCCAGAGATGTAAAGACCATGTCTCTGTCCAATCGTGTAAAATATCGCACCTTCGTGGTAGCCTAATATTTTTTCGGTTTCAACTTCACGAATTTCACCTGGTTTTACATCAATATATTCCTTCAAAAAATCTTTCATGCCCACTTCACCCACAAAACACACTCCCATTGATTCTTTTTTGTAGGCATTATGCAAGCCTTTTTCTTCGGCTAGCTTTTTTACGTCGGGTTTTAGCATTTCTCCAATTGGAAAAATCGTATGTGCTAGCGCTTCATCCGAAATTCGATACAAGAAATATGTCTGGTCTTTGTTTTCATCTACTGCTCGCATGAGGCATGGTTCATCTAAAGAAACTCTTGCATAATGTCCAGTGGCAATAAAATCAGCTCCTCTCTCCATTGCTTTTTCGTAAAATAATTTGAATTTGATTTCCTGATTGCACATAACGTCGGGATTCGGTGTGTTGCCTTTTTTGAATTCGGTAAGCATATATTCTACGACTTTTTCACGATACGCTTCCTCAAAATCCCAAACTTCAAACGGAATCCCAAGCTTTACTGCTACGCGTTTAGCATCAGCGAGGTCTTCCGCCCAAGGACATTTCATACCAGGAAGATCTTTGGACCAATTTTTCATATAAACACCAGTTACATCGTAACCCTGCTCCACGAGAAGCGCCGCCGAGACACTCGAATCTACTCCACCACTCATCCCAACAAAAACTTTCATCTCCCTAGTCTCCGTTTTTCATTGGTTACAACTTCGTTAATGATTTGTGCCGCCTCGTGAATTTGCTCTTCATTATTAGCCTCACCAAAAGTTAGACGTAAAGACCCCGCAATCTGTTCATCGGAAAGCCCAATGGCTTTTAATACGTGTGATTTTTGGCCTTTACTTGCTGCACAAGCCGCACCCGTAGATACGTAAACCTCTCTATCTTCAAGAAGATAAATTAACCTCTCTGCATCTAAACCATTATAGCACAAAACTACGAAATTGTCAAGCACATGCTTTTTGTTAATGAGTTCGTATCCTTGTAGTTCTGATAACAAAATTTTTCGCCACGAAGCATATTTTTTACGGTTGCCGTTCAAATGTTCTTTCGCAAGTTCTACTGCCTTAGCAAAACCAATCACGCTGGGCACATTTTCTGTACCAGAGCGAAGCCCGTTTTCTTGTCCGCCACCATAAGTCAAAGGCTTTAGCCGTGCGTCATGCGATACATATAAAGCCCCAACGCCTTTAGGCCCATAAACTTTGGCGGCATTCAAAGTGAGTAAATCTGTTCCTAGGCGTGCTACATTGATGTCGAGCAAATTCAAAGCTTGTGATGCGTCCGAATGAAGAAGTAGCTGTTTTTTTATTCCTCGTTTCAAACGGTCTATTTTTATTTCACGAATAATCGCCGCAATTTCAGCAAGCGGTTGAATCACGCCAATCTCGTTATTTACAAGTGCTACTGAAATTAACTCTGTGCTATCCGTAATTTTTGTCTTCAAATCATCAAGATCAATCACCCCATTCGACAACACTTTAATTCCCTGCCCATTGTGTTGCTCGGCAATTTTTCGTACTGAATCATGTTCGATTGTTAGATAAAGGCAAGACCCGTCCAGAGCTAAACTTGTAAACGCTAAATTATTTGCCTCAGTTGCACCAGCGGTGATTATGATATCAGACGTTTTGGCGCCAATTGCATGAGCAATCGAACCTTTGGCTTTTTCGTAATCTGCCGCCACTTTTTTAGCGGGTAAATACGCTGCCGACGGGTTAAAAAAATCACGCAAAAAATACGGCTCCATCGCTTCAAGCACTCTTGAACCTACTGGCGTTGCCGCCGCGTGATCTAAATATATCATATTATATATTATAACATTCTTTTTATAAATCCGCAAACGCTTTTTTGTGCTTTTAGTTATCTTGACGAAGCTTTTTGTGTGTTACAATTAAATAGTTACAAGGAGGCGACAATATGGCAAAAGAGTGTTTTGATGCCAAAAAATACTTAAAAATCCAAAAACAGAAAATCGAGAAGCGCATTAAAATGTTCGATAAACTTTATTTGGAATTTGGCGGTAAACTCATAGACGATCAACACGCTGCTCGTACTTTGCCTGGATTTTTGCCTGATCTTAAAATTCGTTTGCTTCAAGAATTTAAAGACAAGGCCGAAGTGATTTTATGTATCAACGCAAACGCTATTGAAAAATCTAAGATTCGTGCTGACCATATGATTTCTTATGAAACTGAAGTGTTGAGACTAATTGAGTTTTTGCGTAGTAAAGGTGTTTATGTTAGTTCGGTTGTAATTACTCTCTACGATGGTCAGAAAAAAGCCAAAGATTTTGCCGAAAGATTAAAAGACTACAACGTTAAAACTTATTTCCATACTTTCACCAAAGGTTATCCGACGGACGTTGATACAATAGTTTCAGATGAAGGCTACGGTGCTAATCCATACATTGAGACCACGAGACCTCTCGTGGTGGTTTCGGCTCCAGGCCCCTGCTCTGGCAAGCTTGCTACTAGTTTATCTCAGCTTTATCATGAATCTAAGCGTGGCATTAATGCTGGGTATGCTAAGTTTGAAACTTTTCCAGTTTGGTCTTTGCCTTTAAAACATCCAGTTAATATTGCTTACGAAGCTGCTACTGCCGACTTAAACGATAAAAATATGATTGATTTTTTCCATCTTGAAAAATACGGTCGTCAAGCGGTTAATTACAATCGCGATCTTGAAACATTCCCAGTGCTTAAAGAAATTTTGACGCGTATTACTGGACAAGCTGTTTATTACTCTCCTACCGATATGGGAGTTAATGTGATTGGCGAATGTATTGTAAATGATAAATTAGCTTGCGAAGCCGCCAAATCTGAAATCATTCGGCGATATTATCGCGCGCTGGTTGATCTTAAAAAAGGCGTTGTAGCACCAGAGGTCCCCGAACGCATCAAGTTACTTATGAACGAGCTTGATATTTCCGAGGATGGTCGTCAAGTTGCTAAAAAAGCCGCCATTAAGCGTGAATCATCTGGTAATCTCCCTAGTGCTTGTATCGAAATTGGTCGAAAATACATCGTTGGTCGTAAAACTGGTTATCTTTCACCTGTTTCGTCCACTATGTTAAATGCTCTTAAGGTCATTAATAAGATTCCTGATGAAATTGATTTAATCGCTCCAGCTGTTCTTGAGCCGATTCTAGATATTAAAAATAAAACTTCCAATTTTAAAGAGAGCTATCTTAAACTCGGTGAAGTTTTAATCGCTCTATCGATTTGCGGGACAACCAATCCTACCGTCAAGAAAGCCATCGAAAGTCTTGATAAATTTAGGGGCGCCGAGTTCCATGCTACACATATGCTTTCAGACGACGAGATGGTAATTCTTTCCAATCTTGGCATCAATGCGACTTGTGGTACAGAAGTCGACATCAATTAAATCAGTAGTTAGTTTTATTCCGCTGATTCGGTTATGGCTGGTACAAATTTGATTTCTTCTTCGCCAGGATTTAATATCAAAATTTTATTATTCTGGTCAAGTTTATAGATAAATTCATCATTTAAGTCATAAAGCCAACTGGTTTCGATTTTCAATTTGTCACCTTCAATTGCCCAAATAAAATTATAATCATTAATATGGTCATTAGTCGTAAGAGTACCCTTACCAATTTCGGTAAAATTCCAAATCACTCCAGAACCATTTTCACAGTTTGTCTCTTCGGTACAATTCGCATTGGTCTCTAGCTCCCATGTCCCCACCGATACTAAGAAATTTCCGTCTGGAATTCCAGGTTTTGCTAAGATTTTTATCAGGAAAAATATTAAGCCAATAATTAATACAAAAACTCCGACTAGCATTATTATAAAGCTAGTGCGACTTTTGGTTTCTTGTTTAGAATTCTTTATGTTCATGCTTTTATTTTACTATAATTTTATTTTTTCGTACAATTACATTTTGTTGCATGTCTATCGTGCTGATTTAAATCCCAAAAAGCTGCTCAGCATTTTTGGTGGTCGTAGCTTTTATTAAATCAAAATTCGTCTCTAATTTTTTACTGAGCCATATTGCAATCTCGCGAACATAGGCTGGTTCATTAGTCTTGCTACGGAATGGCACTGGCGCCAAGAAGGGTGCGTCGGTCTCGAGTAAAATTCGCTCTAATGGAGGTGTTGGTAAGGTTGTGTAAGTTGCGAGACCATTTACTCCTATATAAAAGTCAGTTTCATTTAAAATTCGTTTTAGTGTTTTTTTGCTATCCGTGAAGGAGTGTACCACTCCACGCACTGACGGAAAATTTGCTGTCACCGCAAAAAAGTCATCGAACGCTTCTCGTACATGAAATGATACAGGTAAATCATTGTCGACTGCGAGTTGCAACATTTTTTCAAACAACTTTATCTGTGCCTCGCGATTATAACCCTCATAATGATAGTCTAGCCCTACTTCACCTATTGCAATAGGATGATTTGACGAAGAAGAAACGTTGAGGGGGGTTAAAATCGTCCCTACTGGGGGATTCCGGAGCGCGGCAGCGCGAGGGTTAGCGCCGTCCGCCCGTGGCGACGGGCCGGACGGACGCGACCCCAGTGGGGATGATTTAACTCCCGTTTCTTCTGGATGTATGCCATATGTCCAATAGACGTTTGAATGTCGGCTTGCAAAATCACGAGCCACCAAAGAATCCTCGTGCGACGTGCCGATGCAGATAATTTTTTCAACACCATTTTCATGCGCCCGCTTCAACATCTCTTCTGCCTGGGCTTCCGAGAAGAATTCGCGGTCGTGTAGATGACAATGTGTGTCAATTAACACGGTTTTCTCGTTTTCTCTTGATTGGATCGAGCTGACGTTTGCGAAGACGCAAAGATTTTGGCGTGACTTCTAGGAGTTCATCATCAAGTAGAAAATCCAAACATTGTTCAAGCGAAAGTTGCGTGTAAGGCGTTAGCTGAATCGCTCCGTCCGAAGCATGTGTCCGCATATTGGTAAGCTGTTTTTCGCGACAAATATTAATATCGAGATCATCCTTTTTGTTGGAAAGTCCCACAATCATGCCTTGATAGACTGGCACCTGTGGTGGAATAAACAAAATTCCCCTTGCTTGCGCTGCATCGAGTGCATAAGCCGTAGAAGTTCCGTCTTCAAACGAAATCAAAGCTCCATTTCGCTCTGGTTTGTAGCGACCCTCCACTGGACGATAGCCCGATGGGATTGAAGACATAATTACCGTACCTTTAGTGGCGGTTAGTAGATTATTTCTAAGTCCGATTAAGGCAGCAGTTGATATTTCGTAGACAAACCTCGTCGAACCAGCACTGGTTAATTCCTGGGACTTTAATTCGGCTTTTCTGATTCCTAACTCTTGTGAGACAGCTCCCACAAATTCTGGATCGACTTCAATTGTGAGCTCTTCAATTGGTTCACATTTGACGCCGTCAATTTCTTTATAAACTACTTCAGGACGGCCAGCTTCTAGCTCGTATCCTTCACGGCGCATGGTCTCAATTAAAACCGATAGGTGCAACTCACCGCGACCAGATACCTTGTATCCCAAGCCATCAGGCTGGAGTTTCAAGGCGATGTTGGTTTCGAGCTCTTTTTCGAGCCTTTCTGCAATTTGTCGTGAAGTCGTAAATTCGCCTTCACGCCCCTTGAGTGGTGAAGTATTCGGCCCAATGTAGATAGACAAAGTTGGCGCTTCAAGTTCAATCGTTGGTAAAGCTTCAGGATTGTCGCCTGTCGCAATCGTGTCGCCGATGTTTGCTTCAGCCACGCCAGTTACGGCCACAATGTCGCCGGCGATTGCTTCTGGTACTTCTTCCCGGCCGAGCCCTTTATAAATAAATAGTTTATCAATCTTTCCGCTTTTAACTTCGTTGTCGTGTAAGATTTTGACGGTTTGGCCTTTTTTGAGCTTGCCGCGGAAAATTTTACCAATACAGTATTTACCGAGATAATTGTCACTAGCTAGAGCTGCCACGAGTAATTGTGCTGATTCGTGATTAGTATCAACCGTAGGGGCTGGAATATCATTAATGATGGAATCAAAAATTACATGTAGATCATCATCTAGCTCAGTGGTCTTACCCGCCTTGCCCTCTCTTGCGATGGCGTAATAAACTGGATAAAATAGCTGTGATTCATCGGTTGCGAGCTCCAAAAATAGACTCTCGACTTCGCTTAATACTTCATCGATACGTGCAGCTGGCTTGTCGATTTTGTTAATAATTACTACTGGCTTTAGATTGAGTTCCAAAGCTTTTTTAAGTACAAATTTTGTTTGTGGCATTGGGCCTTCTTGTGCATCCACAATAAGAAGTACACCATCAGCCATATTGAGCGTCCGCTCTACCTCACCCGAAAAATCGGCGTGGCCAGGAGTATCAATGATGTTAATTTTGTAGCCATTATAATAAACGCAAGTTTGTTTGGCGGTGATAGTGATTCCCCGCTCATGTTCCTGATCCATCGAATCCATGATGAGGGTTTGCGACATTTCCGCCTGGTTGTCGCGAAAAGTATGTGACTGCTTGAGAAGTCCATCTACCAAGGTGGTTTTACCATGGTCAACGTGCGCAATAATTGCCACATTACGAATTAAATCTTTATTCAAAGTCATAGAGATAATTCTACCATAAAAGGCTAAAGCTGTCCAGTATTTGGTACTCTTGGTAACGACTGGCTAGCTTGTTTTATATCTGCTGTTTTTTCAGTATCAGGCACCTTTGGTAAAAGCTGACTAATTATTGGCAGTTCTAGTTCAGCTCCTTCCCCTCGCAAACTGTTTTTAATCGGTGTTAAAATTATGTGATTTTCCTTGGCTCGGTCAAGCCCATCAATCGTAACTGTTCTTTCTGTTGTTATTCCTAAGATTTTATCGTTCAAAATTACCAAAATTTGGTCGCCATCCGTAGTGAAGTTAATAGTTGCTTTAGCGCCTGATTCTGACACGTCATCAATGCTAATAGTAGTAGTATTCTTGACTTCTCTTTTTTCTTCCACCCTCGGCAAGCTGTCGTACCTTTGGATAATATAGTCCGTTAGCAAACTAAAATCATCGGGCTCCGTCACCACCTTGCCGCCAGTATCTTCGGCTAGCGAAAAATATTCTTCAGCAACATCGTCTGTAGTAATAATATAAAAATTCACAGGGTCAATAGTTTTGCTTAGGGTTACAGCCTCGGCATAAGTAATCCCATCACGGTCTGGCGACAAAAATCCTGCGTCGGTCAAAACCACTAATGATTTGGTCGCCCCGCGCTGCCAACTAAGTGTCGCCATTACATGAAAAGCAGCAGAAAGTAAAGACTCAGGCGTATCGCCACCGCCGTCAACTGCGATTTCTTCCAGTCCTCGTGCAAAATTCTCGAGGTTGCAAGTTTCAAAATTGCAGTGTTCCACCGGCTGATAAGGGTCACCTAAATCCCGATAATCATAAAGAGCAACTCTTCCGCCAATATCCAGAGTCTCTTTGGCAAGACGATAGGCTTCGGCTTTATATTTTTCAATCAGACTTGCCATCGAACCTGTTGAATCTATTATAATCGCCGTATCGTGTGGTGAATAAAACTGATTAGAAATATTAAAGGTTTTAGTAATCTTATCAAAAATTATTCTTGAAGCATCTTCATATAAGTCGTCTTCTACGTATGAAACATGGTCATCTATATTGAAATGCGAACTACAGAAAATGTCATTTTTATTACACCAGGTTCCGATTTTGCCGGTAAATTGTTCTGGCTCATAAGGAATGTAAGCTCCGAGTAGTCCCATATATGCGTGGCAATCTGGTACATAAATACGATAGTCAGATAATTTTCTGCCTAAGCAGGCATCTGGTATTAAGCCTGCGCCTTCTGGCAAATAAATTTTAGGGTCACCAAAGGTTGCTACATAAATTATTTTATCGGAATCTAGGTTTTTGAGCCCCCTTGAAATGACCATTGCCCCCTGCGAATACCCGCCTAGGACGTATTTAGTGCCAGGGCAGCTCGAAGAGTCTATCATTTTGTCAAGTTTTTTCACACCAGACTTCACACTATCGCCAAATTCGTAGGCTTCCCCCGCTCCAAAAAAAGCCCCAGCCGCCACACCCAGATTATCAATTCCGATTGCTGGGTAATCTAAATCAATAAACTCATAAGCTAGACTCGTGGTGCTTAGCTTTGACTCAATTGCTTCTTTGAAAGCGAGATAGCTTTGCCCAGTATTCTGCTCTTCTCCCGAGCCGCGCGCAAACACTATTCTTAAATCTGGACATTGTTCTGCTCTTACGTCTAGTTGTAGATTGCTCGCGCCAAGGATAATTGCGACTATAGGTATCAAGAATTTAGTTTTGATATTTCGCTTTTGCCCACCAGGTTTTTTCGTGCGGATTTTATTTCGCATTTTTTCTCCTGTATTTTATGGTATTGATGGTTCTATGTATGACTTTCGCCTCCAGCTTGTGCGCATTATGGGCATAGAAAAATCAAAAATACAACCCCCTTAGTGAGATTAGTGAAGCATAAAAGTTTTCACCTCTTTAATTTCCGCCATTTTGCCTAAGGTTAAATAGGCGTAAATGAGATAATTATTCCGAACTACTTAGCTATACAGCGTACGCTAAATCCGTTGTTCCGGTAGAGGTTGAGGCTAGGGAGGATCCTACTAGTATCCATGGCGAGGTACCTCATGGCGTTGGTAATGCGCCAAGTAGAGGGCCAAAAGTAGCCGTGCCCACTCTGACTGCGAGCCGAACCACCACTGGCGTAGTAGCCTGAGAGAGGGGTAGATAAGGCTCGTCGGAAATCGGTGTAGTCCATGGAATAGGCTGAGTAAAGGGCTCGGTATTCACCGTCTTCACTAGTGGCATTAGTAGGCATCCGCCAGCCTAGTGGGCAGATATCTTCTTGGACGTCTAGTAAAGTACCCGAGTTAGGATCAGTAGTTGGGCTACCAGCAGAACTTGTGCCGTTCCCCCAGCAGTAGGTACCAGCGCTGGCAGCACAGTAGTTATAATAGATACCTATTTTGTTGT
>CAMPBO010000007.1 GCA_946638615.1 uncultured Candidatus Saccharibacteria bacterium
GCTTTTAATAAGTCCTGTTTGTTGCGTGGTCTTGGCATAAATAAGTCCTTGTTTACTACTTTAATTATATCATCGGGTGCAAGTCTGCCATTGATATTGACATTGTATTTCTTTTATTTTCTTCATTGTCATTGTTTTAGGTCTCTGCGGCTTCAGTAAAGCCATATTTTCTTAAAAGTTCGAATGGAGCGAAGCGACATCCACATCTCTTTGCCTGTATATGTATACCTCAGAATTTGCAAGGCATCAGTACCGGACAATCCTTTTTAGGTATAATCTTGATCTTCGCCGTGTATTCGGGGTGGTCAATACACCAGTTCACAACCATGTAAAGTCGAGCAATAACGTCCACTCGCCCCTCACCATTTATTATTGTCTTTTAGTTTTGATAATGCATGTAGTTTCTCGTCCAATGTGTTTGCCATGAGGTAATTTTTCCAGATTTCTAGTAATTTTGGATCTTTTTCTTTGAGGAGTTTAGCTAATAATTTTGGTTGAGGCAGATATGTGCCATTTAGTGCGAGTGACATCTCCAGTGCATTTTGTAATACATAGTGAGCATGAAAATAAAATGCGATTTCATCGTTTTTAACGGCATCTTTTTCGGCTTTGTTTAAATAATCTCTAATAGAATACTTCCACATTTTTATATCTTCGTCATCGTAGTCCGATTCTGATGCTAGAACTTCTTTTGCTTGACTGACGAGTCTCTCTATTTTCTCTGGAGATTTGGTAGATATAATTTTTGAAGTGGCAATCATGGTGGAAACGTTCCTATTGAGCAGGTTTCCGCGTTCGTCTCCGACGTCTTTTGAGACGTTCGAGAAATTATCTTTCTGGAACTCAACCGTGATTCCGTCAATTGTCGCTTCGGAACGAGAATCGTTTAGAGAATCATCTATCAAAAAAATATCGATGTCGGATTTGCTAGTCCAATCCGATTTGGTAGCGGAACCAAACAAAAGAATCGTGTTGATGGCTTTGTTTTGATTCTTAATAATTTCAACGATTTTAATTATTTCTGGATTCATATTATATATTATATAATATTTAAAAAGAGCGGTCCATAAAGGACCGCTCAGGTCTGTTAGGTAGCTGTGCAATTAATGGCAATTGCTAGGCTTTTTGCAAGTCATTGCGAGTGCCGGCATTTTTACCATTTTGATCTCTACCTTTTTGGGTGCTGTCTTTTTCATGAGCCAATCCTCCTTTCCTTGGATATTTATGCGAAATCTACATCATGACTTGTTGACGAATAATTGCCTCAGTCATTTCGATATAGAGTTTGCACATGGCTGTCTGCTTTTCAGTGGATTTCTGATTAGCTTCTTTCGTAATTAAACATCCGCCTCTACAAAAGCCAAAAATTGGGCATTCTTGGCATTTTTCTGGCTGATTTTTGAGATCACGATTTGCCAACAAATTTAAATATGCATCGTTGTTGTAGATTGTGGGAATGTCAATATAGTTTCCTAACTGGTAGTTGCTGTAGCCACATGGAAAAACTTGTCCACTTGGAGCCACGCAGAGTGAATTTCCTCTTTCTCCTCCGCAGAATCCAATATCTTCTTCTTCCGGATTGAGTCCGAGGTTTTCAGCAGGTCTAGACCAGAAGCCAATAACAGAGATTCCTTTCTCTTTCGCATACTTACGTATGCGTGTTAATCTCTCTATAACTTCGTCCATTGGACTTTTTACGATACCAACTACATCAACATCAATGCGAACCTCTTTCATCCCCAATGTAGATGCCCAGTCGATTATTTCTGTATCAACATCAAACAGATTGGCTTCGGTAACCGTCATTGCAAATCCGTCGAGTGGGTGGCCTAATTCTCTCAGAATGTCGAAGCCGCGAATAATCGAATCGTAGGTTCCAGACAAATTCTTTGAAAGCCTAACTTTATCGTTACCTGTTTTTGTACCGTCTAGACTGGCGGCAATTTCAACATTATTTTTAATGAAAGTTTCCGCCATCTCTTTGTTTAAAAGGCTTAGATTCGTATTGATACCTAGTTTAATTTTGATATCGTGCCTGTCTTCACATTCTTTAATGTAGGGTAGTAGCTCGGCTATTACTGGATAATTAAGTAGTGGCTCTCCCCCACCGAAATTAAGGTAGAAATCGGTTTCACCATTTTCTAGCATCAATTTGATATAGCTATCAATACTAGCTTTTGCAATCTCAAAGGTCATCATTTTTTCTTTGTTGTAATAATGCTTTGAATTTGCAAAATGAATACAATAGACACATCTAAATGGACATTCTTCTGACATAATAAGCGATAAATACTTGATTTTGCTTTTGTTTCGAGGGTTGTGTTTGGTAAATAAAGTATCAATGTCTGCTTGCTCCTGCTCGGCCGAATAGATTAAAATACGGGCATCAACGAGGGCTTCGAATGCACCTTCGCCAAAAACTTCGATAAAATCATAATCGTTAAAACTATGAGAGTCTTTCAGATAACAAGTAAGCCGATCTGGAATTTGCATTGCGCATCCGAAAACCGAATGCCAAATTACCGTAGAGTCGTCGTTTAGTGATAGATATTGGGTATACTTTGAAACTAACATAGAGCACCTCCTTGTAAATGTTCACCACCAGTTCTAATTCTATCATAAAAAGCTAGTTTAGTCAATTAGATATTGGCTTCGGCACATCGTAAATTCGAGCCTCACCTGGATCACCAGAAGGGGATTTTTTCAACGAGTCTTTTTAGCATTTTGCCTCTCGACCACGTTAACCACTTTATCAAAACAAACATCTCTGATTTCTTGATTCCATTTTCGGCGGTCGTATTTTGGCTTGGATGAAGGCTGGGCTTTAATAGCGGATGCGATGATGCGATTTGAAAGTTTTTCTAAGTCGGATTTTGGGACTGCGTCGGAGACTTCGGCCATCCAAAAAATCAATTCTCCGCATGAAACTGAGAAAGTGTCAGAGCCATTTTTTGAAGGGCAGTATTCTTCAATAAGATGCCAATATTGCGTAGGTTCGGCTTTTGTATAATCTACGATTAGGCCTTGGTCTCGCGCTATTTTTATATATCCGCCGCCGGTTTGCTGATAGCCGGCTTTAATAAGGCGCTCTGTTAGTGGGCAGGGAACATTCTCTTTGTCTTTAAAGAATTGCTCTACTTGGTGGATATTCATGATGATATTATATCAAAAGGAGGAGGTATACGTTGAGGACTAAGATTAATGTTTTTGGTGATGTCGCGGAGGTTTCTATATTATATAGTATGGGGATTGTTTTTGTCGGTATAATTTTTCTTGTGTATTTTTGCTATGAAATATATATTCCATACAATAAGTTATATTTTGATATTGTTTGAAGGTTTCCTATATTTTGGCCAGTGTTGTAAACGGGTTGGTATCATTGTTCTGATACCATTAAGATCTAATACTTTTTCTTTTATCGTTCTAGCTACTCTTAAAGCGAGCGTAGCGTTCTTGCGTGGGCTTTGGCCATAATCTAATATATTAAACCCTGAAAAAGAATTTGTGTTTTTACCGTCCGAGAAAGTAAAGGAATGCTCTTCGCCATCTAGAACGGTATTTGGTTCAAGGCATTCTGGTATATGGAATAGTTCCGGACGTTCCTTGATAATGTTTTTTATTTTATTAATCTCGCTAATCGGAATAGTGTGAAGATACTTTTTGTCGTAGAACCAAGTGGTTACATTGTCTTCTTTATCGTTTGTAACTGTAATACGGAAAATACACTCCGGAGCTTCGGGAGAAAGCCATGCAGGGGACACTTTGTATTCAAATATTATCATTGTTCATGAAAGGCCTTTTATATTACTTACTATTATACCATTGGCATTGTATTTCTTTTATTTGGGCGGGAGTGGATTTTGTGCTACATTTGCGCCAACTTTGCGCCAAACGTCGCCTATTTCGCCGTCAATAGATAACTCTTTTTTACCAATTCAAACACCACGGTGTCATCCAGGGAATCGTCTAGGATGATTGTGATCCAGTTGTTTTTGTTCATGTGGTAAGCTGGGTAGATGTGCTTGCTTGACCCTGCAAAATCCAGCGCCTGGCCTTTATCGAACTTTAGGTTGATGATTTCGATTTCCTTATCTTCTTTGAGCCCGAGGCTCTTACTTCGGATTGCGCCGATTAGCGCAAACCATTTGCGGTTGTCGGCATGACGGAAAATCGCACAGACCGGATAGCGTTCTGGCCACAAAAATTCCAGCTCGGCGCCATACTCGGCGTTTACGTGTTTTATGATTCTGTTGGTCTGGGCGTTACTATACATACTAGCATTATATCACTGGACGAAATCCGAATATGCTACAATAAGAATTATGGAATTAGCAGAGATACCAAAAATATTGAAATATTATCGTGTGGATGGATTAAACTTGGTCTTTGATGGGTTTGAGCAAATCAATCCTGATAGTTCGCTTTATTATTTTCACGATCCTAATAACGGCGATTTGTATGCAGCGCTCTTTACTGATTATGTCGGGTGGGGAATTGGGAACGGGGAGCTGGTTTTTAAAATTGCGGACGACTATTATCCAGATCATGAATGTGATTGGAATGTGAAAAAATGGTTGACTTGCAGAGACGAAATGGATGAAACGGACGAAAGCGGAGACTACGAAGGCTGGTTTTATTGGCCTGAATGTGGTGACAAATGCGTATTTGCGAAGCTGAAAGAAAAATCGACTACCCTTGCTGGGCGAAAGCTAGAAAAAATTTTGCCAGAGCAGTCGCTAAAGCGAGCGGCGTGGGCCGAAATTGATTCGGAAAGGAACCGCTAGGGGCCTACTTGCCGATAATTTTGCGTAGGGCATATACGATTACGAGTGCGATGAGATTTACTATGACGACGGTGGCGCCGGTGGGCGAAGTGATGAGGTAGGAGACCGCTAGGCCGAGCGCGAAGTTGATCATCGAAATTAAAACTGCGTAGACTACCACGCGCCCGAAGGATTTGGAAAATTGCATCGCGATGAGGGTTGGGAAAATAATCAGGCTCGAAATTAGCAGTGCGCCGAGGAGCCGCATGCCGATCACCACTACAAGCGAACAAATTATTGCAAAAATCACATCGTAAACATTGGTTTTGATGCCGATAGCCTTTGCGAAATCTTCGTCGAAAGTAATCGCAAAAATACGATTGTGCGCAAAAACGTAAAGCAAAACCACGACCGCCGTTAGTCCTAAACTTAGCCAAACGTCGCTCCAGCCGATGGAAAGTACGCTGCCGAAAAGGTAGCTATTTAAATCAATATTGACGCCTTTTGTTAGTGAGATTGCCATTGTGCCGATGGCTAGGCTTGAGGCGGAAAGTAGCGCGATGGCGGCGTCGCCGTTGATTTTTTTGTTGCCACTTAATTTTAGAACGAAAAACGATGCAATGATGACGACTGGTATAGCAAACCAAATTGGTGTAAAATTTAATACCGTTGCGATGGCAAAAGCGCCAAACGCCGTGTGCGAAAGACCATCGCCGATCATGGAATTTTTGCGGAGGACTAGCGATACGCCCGTGAGTGCTGCGCAAATTGAAATGAGAATCCCCGCGATTAGCGCACGTTGCATAAACGAATATGAAAGCATTTCAAAAAGCCAATTCATTTGTATCTCCTGAGATATTCGGTGGTGATTTCGCAAGCTACTTTGGATTCTTTGATGCTGATGATTTTGTTGCCAATCAAATCCTCTGCGTCTAAATCGTGTGTAATCATGACAATTGTAAGGCCAGATTGATTGAGATTTTTGAGGGCTTTGTAAAATTCTTGGCGGGATTTGTAATCTAAGTTATTAGAAGGTTCGTCGAGGATTAAAATTTTAGAAGTGGCGGCGAGGGCTCGAGCCAATAAAACTTTTTGTTTTTGACCGCCTGAGAGGTTTGAAAAACTGGTGTTTTTTAATTTGGAGATGTTGAGATTTTTGAGGGCTTCTTCGGCTTTGGCTTTGTCTTTTTTGCGATAAAAAGCTTTGATGCCGAGATAACCTAGTGTACCAGACAAGACGATTTCAAAAACTGTGGCGGGGAAGTTTGAATCTACTTTGGTGTCTTGTGGCAAAAAGCCGATTGAGTTTCGTTTGATGTTGCTTCCAAATGAGATTTTGCCAGTGCGAGGTTTGAGAAGGCCAAGGATGGCTTTTATAAGGGTGCTTTTGCCAGAGCCGTTGGCACCGACGACGCAAACGAAATCTTGTTCGTTAACTACGAAGTCGGCTGAGTCAATGACCTTGCTTTGGCCGTAGCTAAGGGAGAGATTTTTGGCGGTGATGAGGGGAGACATTGTTGGTCGTGGCGCTGATGCGGCTTCTGATGTGGCTTTTGGTATGGCTTTTGGGCTTGTTAGGGGCATATTATTTGAGCGCTTCCTTGAGTACATTAATATTGGCTTCCATGATGTCGGCGTAGGTTAGGCCGCTCTCGAAATCCTCTTTAGAGATGTTATGTGCGGCGTTCAAAGTTAGGACTTTGGCGCCGGCCTCTTCTGCAATGGTTTTTGCTAGTTTGTCGGATGTTAGCTCGATTTTGAGAATGGTTTTGATGCCGTCTGTTTTTACTTTGTCAATCAGAAAGGCGATTGTTTGACTGCTGGCTTCGGTTTGTTCGGAGCAGCCAGGGAAAGCGGCGTAGTAGCTGAGGCCGTATTCGTCTACGAAATAGCGGAACGGGAAGCGGTCGCCAAAAATCAATTCTTTTTTGGTGCTACTTGATACGACGTCGCGGATTTTTTGGTCGATTGCTAGTAGGCGGGAAATGTAGGCGTTGGCGTTTTTTGTGTAGATACCTTCTTTTTCTGGATGGATTTTGGATAGTTTATCTTTTGTGCCGTTTACTAATTTGATTGCGTTGACTGGGCTTGTCCAGATGTGCTCGTCGTATTCTTCGTGCTCTTCGTGGTCTTCGTGGCTATGCTCATGCTCGTCGTGCTCGTGCTCTTCCATGCCTTCGGAGAGTTCTTCTTCTTTGACTTCGACTAGATCCATGAGACGCAAAGTTTTTTCTGCGGGGATTTCGTTGCCTTCTAAGAGATTTTCAATCCACTCGTCAGATTCGCCGCCGACGTAGATGAAAAGGTCGGCGTTTTTGATGTTGATGATATCTTCTGGCGTGGGCTCAAAATCGTGGGCTTCGGCGCCGAGCTTTAAAAGCATCGAGATCTCGGATTTGTCGCCGGTGACGGCGCGGGCAAAATCGTAGCCAATGAAATTTGATGAAATGATGCGGGCGGAATTTTTGTTGCCGGCGAATTTGGTGATTACAAAAATGCTGGCGCCCAGGATGAGGGCGATGAGGGCGATGCCGCTGAGGGTTTTTAGAACTTTGTTTTTCATGTTTGCCTTTCGTATTATGCCTTGCAATTTTCGCAGATTCCGCGGATAGTGATGTCGGCCTGGTTTATTTTGAAATGGTGTTTTCTTATAAAATGCCTAGAGAGGGAATTGAGCTTACCGCAATCTACGTGTGTGAGTTTACCGCAGGATTCGCATTTTAGAAGGCAGTGGCCGGTGTGGTCGCACTTTTCTACGACGTGGTAGCGTAGTGTGCCGTCGCTACTGGTACTCTTAGAGAGAACATGGCTATCTACTAGACTATTGACGGCGCGATAAACGGTGGTGAGACCGAGGGTCTGGTCTTTTTTGCTGAGTTTAGAAAAAAGCTCTTTGATGGTGAACTCGGTTTTGAATTTTTTGATTTCGCGTTCGATGAGCTCTTTTTGCCTGGTTTTGTATGGGTCGCGCATGGTTTGAATGGTTACTCCGATTTTAGGGTTGCTGTAGGTTTATTTCGGCACTATTTTTAATTTGAAAATGATTTTCATTTTCAATTATACGCGCTTGGCGGGAGAAGTCAATGGGGGGCAGGGACGCAACTTTGCGTTTAAAATGCCAAAAACGTTGATTTTAAACGCAAAGTTGGCAGATGTCGAAGTTTTATATTGGAAAGTCTGGATAAAATTGGTGTATGTATTAGGTTAGATTTCGTATTTCTCGACCTCGCAGTTTTGGAGGTTGTGCTGGTTGAAATCTATGGGGCCTGAGCTGCCGAGGATGCAGTAGCGTAGGTTTTTGAGCAGGCCGTTGTGACTTACGATCAAGACGCGACGATGGCCGGTATTTTTTAGCATCTCAAGAAAATTTTTTGCGCGCTTTAGGATTTCTGCGTCGGGTTCGGTGGTGGTGTTAGCGATGTAGTCACCCCAGTTATTAACAACTGTGCCTTCCAGCTCTCCGCCAAAGCGCTCCTTTAAATTGTCGTCACAAAGAACTGGGCATTTGCCCTCGCAAATGATCTTTGCGGTTTCTTTGGTGCGAGCGAGCGGGGATGAGTAGCAACAATCAAAATCGATGTCGGAGAGTTTTGCCTTTAATTGTTTAGCTTGACTGATGCCGGTTTCGTTTAGCGGGATATCTTTTTGGCCCATCAATCGGCCGTTTTTGTTCCAATCTGTTTCGCCGTGCCGGGCTAGGAATATTTCCATGTTATACCTTTATCCTAATTCCTACTACGCCGTATTTTGCCTGGGCTTCTGGTGGGTAGTCATAAGATAATTATAACAGATGCTGGCTTTGGCAGGGCAGGAAAAAGCCAGGGACGAAAGTCCCTGGCCGTAGTGATTTTATTCTAGGCTAAAATCGTGAAGCACGCGAAGTGTTTTTTCGGTTAACCGCCAGTCGTTTAGCAGTTTTAACATAAGTTTGGTACTGGGTTGCTTCAGTAGGTAGAATATCACGTCTTCGCTGAGAAGATCTGGGTCAAAATTCTTTGACATTAGCTCATCAACATCGATCTGGGCACCATGGCTCAACAGAATGTCAAGATTCTCGATGATGCGATGGTTGCTGAGCCGCGATACAAGTTCATCGGCATCGATCTCGGCGCCACGGCTTAGTAAAGTGCCAAAGTTTTCGACGATGTCGTCCGCATTAAGTCGTGATACAATTTTACCGATCTGGGCGCCATGGTCCAATAGGGTGTTAAGATTTTCGACGATGTAATAACTACGAAGCTGTGACACAATTTCATCAGCCTTGGCGCCATGGCTTAACAGGGCGTCAAGATGTTCGATGATGTAATAGTCGCTAAGTCGCGGTACGATTTTATCAAAATCGATCTTAGCGCCAAGGCTCGACAGGGTGCCAAGATTCTCGATGATGCGCTGGCTGCTAAGCTAGCTGCGACACAATTTCATCAATCTTGATACCATGATTTAATAAATAGCCTAAATTTCTGTCAAGAAAATCCATAATTTACCCTCCTTGAATTGTCAATGTGCAGAATAAAACCACTTCTTTCATTATGGCATACTTTACTCAAAATGTCAATGTCTACGTATTATCTCGTAACCTTTGCAACATAAAATAGCAAAATTATTGCCATTAAAATAGCACGTAAACCAAGTTCTATGTATTAAGATAAGTCTTTCTAGTGCTCGCAGGATATTAAAGCGCTACCATAGAGCCAATGGGGGCAGAGACGTAACTTTGCATTTAAAATTAATGTTTTTTGTTATTCCAAACGGAAGCTGGGAGTGGTGGATTAATTTAATATCGCGATGCCGCAGTTAAGATATGCGGCGAAAGTACACCATAATATATACGGTAAAAGCATGAAGAAGGCGGCGCGAGAGATTTTGAAAGATTTTACCATGAGAACAATGATGAGCGCCCACATAACGAGAAGCCAGCCAAAGGCAAACCAGTACCAACCGAGCGAGAAGAAAAATGGGGTCCAGGCAAAATTAAAAACAAGTTGTACACCATAAAGTACAAGTGCGAATTTGCTGCATTTTGCTAACTTGCGGTCGCCATGCGAGCGGAACCAGATAAGATAGCTGGCAAGCCCCATTAATATATAGAGCACGGTCCAGGCGATGGGGAAAAGCCAGGCTGGAGGAGCGAGCGGCGGCTGATTAAACGTGCTAAATTTCTTCATAGCATCCATAGTGAAGAGAGAAATGATAAATCCGCCGCCGAGAGGAACAATGATGGAAAGCATGATGCGCCAAAATTTGCCCCAGGTAGTAAGATTTTGAGGTTTTTTTGATTTGGTAACTTTTTTCATGATATTAATCCTGCTTATGTTAATTTTATTGTAACATTTTTTGATTTTTGAAAAAATAGACATATGTAGTGTTTTTTGCGAAAAAATATTTTTTGGTTGGATTTTGCATGGTAGAATCATCCGAATGGAGGAGAAAGGATATTTTTGAATGTTAAAAATTGTAGTTTTTGATAGTGGTTATGGCGGAGAATTTTTTGCTGATCGCTTAGCTGAAGAGCTTCCTGTTGTTGAAATACTTCGAGTTATTAATTGGCGTGAGGCTGACAAAATTCTGTTAAACTCTCACACTGCTCGCAAAGTGGCTATGGATTCACTTAGGCCGTATATTGGGAAAGTGGATTTAATTATCTTTGCAAATTATCTTCTTAGCCTTACTAGCCTTAAATATTTTCAGCGCAAATTTAAAAATCAAAAATTTTTGGGCTTTTCGCTTAAGGAGCCAGATACTTTTATCAAGCACGACACTTTAATTTTGTCGACTAGAGCCGTAACTAAAACTATTAGCTATGGTAATTTTGTTTTTCGTTTAAAGAGGAATATTAAAACTCTTAATTTAGATTCATGGCCTGCCAAAATTGATGATGGGGAATTAAAATTTAACGAAATTTGTCAGACATTAAATAAGTTTTTGGCAAATTTTCCCAAATTTAAACCCAGCGAAATTATTCTCGCATCCTCACAATTTAACGATATTAAAACAGAGCTTAAGAAATTTTTTGGTCAAAATCTCAGAATTTATGACTGTTTTGACGATACCATTAGAAAAACTAGTAAAATTCTCAATATTCGTGGTGGAGTAGGAAAGAAAACTAGATAATATAACATTTCTAGTGTTAGACGAGTCTTGCAAACGCTATATGTAGTGTTTATAATACAAATATGATTTATTTGGATTATGCAGCAACAACGCCGATAGAGCCGGAAGTGCTTGATGCGATGCATGAGGCAGAATCGAGATTTTTTGCAAATGCATCAGCTTTGCACACGCCGGGACATTTGGCTTTGAACCAAATTGAGGAAACTAGGGAAACGTTAGCTAGAATGATTGGGGCAAAACCAGCGGAGATTATTTTTACCTCGGGTTCGAGCGAGTCAAATAATACGGTGATTCGGACTTTTGCTGGACATGAGATTGAAGTTTCGCCACTTGAGCACCATTCGATTTTTGAGGTGGCGGAGAAAGTTGCTGGAAATAAGAGACCAAAACTTTTTTCGTATATGCTTGCAAATAACGAAACGGGGGATATTTTGGATTTGGCGGAGATTGTAGAAAAAGCTAGACGAGTGCCGGTTCCAGAAAAATCAGAACTTTTTGAAGGTAAAACTGATTTTGGTAAAGAATTGGTAACTGATAAGCGGGGAGCTTATGTACATTCCGATTTGACACAGGCGCTTGGCAAAATCTCGATTGACGTAAACAAATTAGGATTAGATTATGCAACTTTTTCAGCACACAAAATTGGCGGTCCAGTGGGGGTAGGCGCGCTTTTTGTGCGTGAGGGGGTGCCGTTTTTGCCGTTAATTATTGGTGGAAATCAGGAGAATAAACGTCGGGGAGGAACTTATAATACGGTTGGAATTGTGGGATTTGGAGCAGCGTTAAAGAAAATTGAAAAAACTAAAAGTGTTGAGAAATATGACACAAAAATACGTCGATTACGAGATTTGCTTGGTGAACGGATTTTGAAAGAAATACCAGGAAGTAGCTTGAATTCGAGCCTCGTGAAAGGCGAATCTTTACCAAATATTTTGAACGCGTCATTTCGGGCGGCGGAGGGAGAGTCGATACAGCTTTACTTGGATGCGGAGGGCGTAATTGTGTCGACTGGTTCGGCTTGTGCTTCTGGCGACATCAAACCGAGTCATGTTTTGATGGCAAAAACTGGGGATGCTGAAGTGGCTCACTCATCAATTAGATTTTCTTTCGGGATTAATAGCAGCGAGCAGGACGTGAAAGGAGTGATGAAGGTTTTGCCAAGAATTATCGATCACTTACAAAAAATAAGTACAATAGAAATGGAGAAAAAATGAACGAAGGTCAAGATTGGGTTTATTCGGATATCGTAAAAGAACATTTTATGCACCCACGAAATTATCTAAAAGGAAATGAAAATCAATTTGAATATGACGCGGTTGGAATGGTTGGCAACCCAATATGTGGCGATCAGATGCGAATGTATATAAAAGTAGTGGATGATAAAATTTTTGATATTCGTTGGAAAACTTATGGTTGCGCTTCGGCGATTGCTTCGACGTCAGCGCTTTCTGAACTCGCGAAAGGGAAAACTTTGGATGAAGCATTGAAAATTTCAGCTAAGGATATCGATAATTACCTCGGAACTTTACCAAAACACAAATTTCATTGTTCAGTGCTTGGACACGAAGCTTTGGCAGATGCAATAAAAAAATATCGAGAGAATTCATAAGTTGTTTTTATATAAAAATGTGTTATACTATAAAATAATTGAGCCAAAAATAGGCTCGCACATTTGATATTTAGGAAGGAATGGTGATTACGTTGACTTGGTCGATATCTAGGCGAAGAGACGATGCATTATTTAGGTTGCAAACTCTTAAAGGGCAGTACGATGTTTTAAAAGAGCGTACGGATGATTTTTATTTCGTTATGCAGAAAACAGAAAAGATACTTGATATTGTAAAGGTACAATACCAACGCGAGGTTCAGGCATTAAAAGGAGCAACCGAAGAATATCAGAAAGTGTGGAACGAGTTTGACCATATTAAAGAAGCAAATGAAGCGCATGTTGAAAGCCTTAGACTGTATGATAAAGATGAAAGTAATCTTGCAGGAACTATCAGTGAGAACGAAAAAACCATTGCGGAACTAATAGCTGGAATTGCCTCTGCGCAGCAATATGCTATAGAGCACGCTCCATTAGTAGACGCTTCGACCGTTCTCGTTCTTGAAAAAATGCTCAATGCAATAACAAAATGTTTTTCTATCGCGAAAAATGAATTTCGTCGATGCAAAAATAGACGAGATCGAACGGAAAGAAGTTTAATGAAAGTCAAGGCAAAAGTCGCTGACCTGGACAGGCAGTTCTATGGGCAATTCTATAAGCAATAATTTTAAGCCCCGCTTTTAAGCGGGGCTTTTGGTATCGTCAAAGATTGATTTTGAATGCAAATTTTTTAATATTTTCGTCTAAATGTTTTATCCAACCTTCATCTATTGGATAAAATGAATCTATAGAATTTCTATCGGAGAAAGGTATATCTTCTAGCTTTTCGTCGATTGGTATTTCTGATAAAGATTTAGTCATTGCGCTAAAGACAATTTTACCATTATATTGTATTTCGATCGTAATGGGACCACGTTTATTTTTAAGAATGTCTTTATGAGTAGGCCAATAGCGAAAAACTATTCGCATAGAGTCATCGTAGTAGGTGAAGACTGGAAGATTTTTTGTATAAAGCTCAACGGTACTGAGTAGATAAATCTGAAATAGATTAGTTAAAACAGTAAAAAGCTTAGTAGCCAATTCTTCAGACGACATATTTATTCTCCTTTATAATGTGCAAAATCAATGAAGTTGACGATAATGATATTATACCATGGAATTACTTTTACGATGTTAGGCTGGAAAATCTATGAAAATTATATGTTATAATATAGATATTATTTAAGTGGAGAAAATAAAATGTGCGGAATTGTAGGCTATGTGGGCGGAAAAAATGCGCAAGATTTTTTGATATCTGGTTTGAAACGATTAGAATATAGAGGGTATGATTCGGCGGGAATTGTGACTTTGTCTGAAACTGGCGAGGCAACTTTGATCCGAGCAAAAGGCAAAATTGCAAATTTGGAAGAAAAATTGGCCCAACTAAAACGTAGTGATGCGATTGGAATTGGCCATACAAGATGGGCAACTCATGGTGAGCCATCAGAAAAAAACGCTCATCCGCATCAGGCTGGCCCAATATATTTAGTACATAATGGAATTATCGAAAATTACAAAGAATTAAAAGAGGCAACGAATGGTCACGAATATCAATCCGAGACCGATACAGAAGTTTTGGCGGCACTTATTAACTCGTTTTATAAAGATGGTGAGCATCCATTAATTAATGCAGTAGTACAAGCATTGAAGTTGGTAAAAGGAACTTATGGAATTGCTGTAATATCCACATTAAAACCAGATGAGATTGTGGTTGCAAGAAGTGGTTCCCCGCTTGTAATCGGTGTGGGACATGATGAAACTTTGCTGGCTTCGGATGCTTCGGCGCTTTTAGGGCACACAAAGCAGGCTATTTATTTAAATGACGGTGAAGTGGCAAAATTGACTCGTAATAGTGTAGAGATTAAAACTTTAAATGCGGAGCCAGTATCGGCAAAAGTAGAAGAAATTGAAACTAATCTTGCAGCTATTCAGAAGGGTGGCTATGAGCATTTTCTTTTAAAGGAAATTATGGAACAGCCAGATTCCTTAGTAGAGACTTTGCGAGGGCGAGTAAATGTGGAAGAAGGTACGGTGCGCCTAGGTGGCCCTGGTTTGTCTGAACAAGAACTTCGTAAAATTAAACATTTAATAATTGTAGGATGCGGCACAGCTTATCATGCGGGGCTTCTTGCGGGATATTACATTGAAAAATTTACACCAGAGATTACTATTGAAACAGTGATTGCTAGTGAATATCGCTATCGTCAAGCTTATATTCCAGAAAATTCAGTGGCACTTATCGTATCGCAATCTGGTGAGACAGCAGATACTTTAGCGTGTCTTCGCGAAATTAAACAGCAAGGAGTAAAAACCATTGGCATTGTAAATGCGATTGGTTCCACTATTGCGCGTGAAGTGGATGGTGGGACCTATGTCCACGTTGGTCCAGAGATTTCGGTAGCATCGACAAAGGCATTTACTTCACAGGTAATTGCGATGGTAATGTTTGGCCTTATGATTGCGCAGGCTAAGGGTGTAAAACGAGCGATTTTGAAACCATATGTGGACGAAATTGCCAAATTACCAAACGAAATTCGAAGCGTTTTAAGAGAAACATCGGAAAAAGTACAGGCGGTTTCTTCAAAATATAAAGATTACGACCATGCTGTGTATTTGGGGCGAGATACGGCATATCCAACAGCAATGGAAGGTGCTTTGAAACTGAAAGAAGTATCTTATATTGATGCAAATGCGTATGCTTTTGGCGAATTAAAACATGGACCTTTAGCGCTAATTGATGATAGATTTTTTGAGGTGGCATTCTTGCCGGAGGGTGAATTATACGAGAAAGCAGTGTCAAATGTGCAGGAAGTATTGGCGAGAGGCGGACATATTTTAGCATTAACAAATGTAGATAAATTTGATTTGCCAGTAGATGATGTTGTAAGAGTTACAACAGATTTGAAAATTTTTGCGCCAATATTAATGAATCTCGTGTCGCAACTGCTAGCATATCATATAACCGTTGCCAAAGGTTTTAACGTGGATCAGCCGCGTAACCTTGCGAAATCTGTAACAGTAGAATAAAATATAGATATGCGAAAAAAGTCTGATTACGTTTTGCGAGTTTGTTTGATTTTGGGAGACGCAATAGCACTTATTTTATCGTTTGCGATGGCGTATTTTGTACGAATATATGTGGATCCAAGACCATATATGTTTGAATCGCAACTACTTGATTTTACAATGACAATAGTGTTTTTGGTGCCAATTATGCTTGTGGTATTAATGGCGTTAGGGTTATATAAGAAATCAATTTTCTTAGGTCGATCGAGGTTATTAGAGGTAAGTAAATTGGCGCTTGCGGCCGTATTGTCAGTGGCAGCATTAATAGTGTATGATTTTTTCGTAGGTGAGAACCTTTTTCCTGTACGGATAATGGCACTGACTTCAGTGGTACTTTCGTTTGCGTTTTTGACAATAGAAAGATTTGCGGTGCGAGGCGTAATGAAATTGGTCTTTAAAAAAGATTACGCCACAAAACGAGTGATCATTATAGGTAATTCAAAAAATACAGAATATTTGGCAGAATATATTGCGTCAACACCAGAATCTGGATATCGATTGGCGGGGTTAATTGCAAATCGAAAATATATTCCGAAAGATTTAAAAGCTCATCAATATTCATCACTTAAAGAAGCTCTTAAGAAAGCGCACGTGGATGTGATTTTTCAAACAGACGAGAAATCGACAGAATATGTGTATAAGCAGACAGTAGATAGACATTTGCTTTATTATTTCGTACCATCGGAAACTGCACTGTCTTCACACTTTGGTGAAATGGAGCTTGTTGGTAATACGCCAGCAGTACTTGTAATGACAACTCCACTTGCTGGTGGATTAGCAGCGGTAAAAAGATTGTTTGATATATTGTTTAGTCTTGTTGGAATTATCATAACAGCAATACCAATGTTATTTATATGGTTAGCTTTGAAACTCTCAGATTTTCGGAGTTCACCGATTTATAAGGATAATAGGTTAACGCAGTATAATCGAAAATTTAAATGTTATAAATTTAGAACAATGAAGCCGAAATATAGCGGGATGACAGCGGAGCAAGCATTTATTAAAATGGGAAAACCAGAATTGATCAAAAAATACCGAAAAAATGGAGATTATCTCGCAAATGATCCAAGGATAACTAAATTAGGGAGATTTCTTCGCCGAACTTCGATTGATGAGCTACCTCAACTATTCAACATTTTAAAAGGTGACATTTCTTTAATTGGACCACGAGCGCTTTTACCAGGCGAACTTCGCGATTATGGCGATAGGTCTTTGATTTTGACGGTAAAATCTGGATTAACTGGATTTGCGCAGGTATCAGGCAGACGAGATATTTCATTTGAAGAGAGACGCGCGCTTGATATATACTATGTGAGAAATTGGTCACTGACGTTAGATCTTTCGATATTTTTTAGGACAATTGCGATAGTATTAAAAGGTGAAGGGGCGAAGTGAAACGCGATTTTACTAAAGAGGATTTTGGACAAATGAAGGTTGCAATTGTTTGCGATTGGCTAACAAATGTAGGTGGAGCTGAAAAGGTTTTATATAAAATACACCAACTTTTTCCAAAAGCGCCGATTTATACTTCACAGTATGATGCAAGGGGGATTAATTGGTTTTCTGATGTAGATGTGAGAACGGGTTGGATGCAAAAATTTCCAGCTAAATTACGAAAATTTTTGGGACCATTTCGTCAAATTTATTTTTCACGACTAGACTTATCGGAATATGATTTAATAATTTCAGTAACTGGTGCAGAAGCGAAAGCTGTAAAGTCTGGAAAATGGCTTGCAAAGCATGGTAAAAAATCAAAGAATCCGAAAGGAATACATATATCGTATTGTCATGTGCCTACACAATATTATTGGCAAATGTATGATGATTATATTAAAAATCCTGGATTTGGAATATTAAATCCGCTAGTGAGATTTTTCTTTAGATTACTTGTGATACCTTTAAGAAAAGCAGATTTGAAAGTGGCAAGACGAGTAGATTATTTTGTGACAATTTCGGAATACGCAAAAAAACAAATTTATAAATATTATGGGCGTGAAGCTGTAGTGATTCATCCACCAGTGGAGTTAGATGATTTTAGTATAAAGCACGACGCGTTTAATTACAAAAAAGCGACTAATAGTCATGGTTGTAAGCTACCTTTTTCTGGAGCTTATTATATTACAACTTCTCGGCAGGTAAACTGGAAACGACTTGATCTTGCAGTGAAAGCGTGTATGATGGCTCAACGAAAATTATTGGTAATTGGCGAAGGTCCAGAACATAAAAAATTGGTAAAATTAGCGAAAGGATCTGGCTTAGTGGAATTTTTACCAATGATGGATAAACGAAAATTAGCCTTATATCTTGCTGAGGCTAAAGGATATCTTTTTCCTAGTTTTGAACCATTCGGAATTGCGCCAGTAGAAGCTTTGGCAACGGGTTGTCCTGTAATTGCCTTTGGTGAGGGCGGAGCTTGTGATTATATAATTGATGGTAAAAATGGAATTTTATTTAAAAAACAAACAGCAAAATCGTTGGCGGAAGCAATTTTAAAATTTGAGAAAACAAAATTTAATCGAGAGAGAGTTTCGAAAAGCGTAAAAGGTTTTGGTGAAGAAAGATTTGACAGAGAACTAAAACAATTTGTGCGGGAGAAGCTAAATGAGAAAAATAGAACCTAAACTTTTGCGAATAACGATTTTTAAATTTCTTATTATATTACTTCCTTTAATGCTTCTATTTTCATATTATCCAGTAATTCGGTTGGGAAGTGGAGAGACGATGGAATTTGAACTATCGTTACCTTTGATTTGGTTAGTAGTGTTTGATGTAGCGGGGATTTTTGTGTTGATGCGGGAGGGAAAATTATTTTGTAATTTAAAGAAAAAGTGGGCGTGGTTACTTTTACCAGGTTTTTTGACGATTTCGGTTTTATGGTCGGCAAATGTAACGCGGGGAGTTTTGACAGTGGGGATATTATGGCTTATTTACTTTGCGATTTATATAATGTTGAACATGAAAAATGTGCTGAACGAGGACGAGTTTAGAAAAAAATTTTGGAAAGTGTTTTTTGGTTCGGTCTTAATAGCATGTGGGTGGTGTTTTTTGCAATGTGTTTTGGACCTTGTGGGTGTACCGAGAGAATGTAGCTTGATGTGTGAGGGGTGTACATATCGGAGTTTTGGATTTCCACATCCGAATGGTTTTGCGATTGAACCACAATTTATGGGAAATTTGCTGCTTGCACCGATAATAGTGACGGCATTTTTTGTGGTAAAAAAGAAACAGCATGGTAAAGATTTAAGTTCTAAATTTTTATTATTTTGTCTCTTTGTTACTGTTGCAACGCTGTTTTTGACATTCTCAAGGGGAGCGATATACTCACTTATTGTGGGGTTAATGTTTATGAGCGGCTTTTATGGTTCGAAATATTTGGTTCAGAGTCGCAAATTTAAGCAAGTAGACTTGAACGCGCCTCGTGGCAAGTATTTGCGAGCCATGACGACTATTTGGGCAACGGTAGTCTTGGCGTTTGTATTTACACTGAATTTACAGGGAGTGATGTCGGCGGTAAGTTCAACAAATGATACATATTTTGATGGGGTGGCAAAGGTATTAAACCATTTATCATTGGGTATTATAGATATACGAAAAACTAATGAAGTTTCGGAAAACTCTCACGCGCTCTCAGCAGAATTAACAGAGGAGAACCTAGAAAACGACGAAAAAGCTTTTGTGGAAAACTCTGTGGAAAACTCTGTGGAAGAAAACAAAGAAAATTCATATTTTGATGGGTATGTGGCTGAATCTACGGACGTACGTATTCAAATGAACAAAAAGGCGATTAAACTATGGGCGAGTAATTTTAGAACAATAATGTTGGGAGTGGGATTGGGTGGAGCTGGGCAAGCACTTTATGATAATGGGTTTACGGGTTGGCCGAAGGAAATCGTACAAAACCAATATGTGAGTTTGTTGCTTGAAACCGGTTTAGTGGGGATAGGGCTTTTGGTTGTAACCTTAATATTGGCGATAAAAACAATAATAAAGATGACACCAGAAAAGACCAAGAAAACTATAACAAAAAATTCAATAAGTTTGTTTGATGGAGATAATCGAGAAATAATCTTAACACTCATGGCAACATATGGTGTAACACTTTTGTTTTTTGCAGGATTGCCAAATGCTTTGCAGGTTTATTTGATGCCTGTTGTGGTTATGTTATTATTATAGTATGTGGCATACTAAGACGCCAGAATTGATTTATGAAGAATTAAAGACGTCTAAGCAAGGACTTTCTATGCGTACTGCAAAAGAAAGACTTGAAAAAGAAGGGCCGAATGTTTTACCTAGAGGGAAACGGCAAGGCTTAGTAAAAATATTTTTGATGCAATTTGTAAATCCAATTATCGCAATCCTTGCAGTAGCGATTGTGCTTGCGCTTATTACGAATGAAATCGTAAACGCAATTTTTATTTTTGTAGTAATTATGATAAATGCAATTTTGGGAACAATACAAGAGTTTACGGCAGAAAAAAGCGCCGAAAAATTGCAAGAAATGATAAAAATGAACGTAAAAGTAATACGAGACAACGAAAAACTAACGATTGATTCGCGTGATTTGGTGGTAGGAGATGTAGTATTATTTGATTCGGGGGATAAGGTACCAGCAGACATAAGGGTAGTACATGCAGAGAGTTTGATAGTAGATGAATCGGTACTTACGGGCGAATCAGAAGGGGTGGAAAAGACGACGCGAGTGTTGGAAGAGAACGTAAGTATAAGTGACCGAATTAATATGCTGTATGCTGGAACGATGGTGCTGTCGGGGAGAGGCACTGGTGTAGTAGTAGAAACGGCGGCGAATACGGAAATCGGTAAGATTGCCAATAAAGTAATGAACACAAAAGAAGAAGAATCGCCACTGACTATACGAGTAAAAAAATTTTCACGACAACTATCTATTACGTTTTTGGTGTTTGTGCTTCTAATGTCACTTTTTCTGTATTATAAGGGTTATATGATAAGAGAAATTTTCTTTACGGTTGTGGCGCTTACTGTGTCGGCGATTCCAGAGGGAATGATGACAGCAATGACGATTGCACTTTCGATCGCGTCAAACCGAATGGCGAAGAAAAATGTAATTGTAAAAAAGCTTAATGCAGTAGAAAGCCTGGGAAGTTGTACGGTGATTGCGAGTGATAAGACTGGAACATTAACTGTGAATGAACAAACTGCAAAAATAATAAGTTTACCTAATGGAAAAAATTATCATATAAAAGGTGCGGGTTACGAAGTGGATACAGAATACGATTTCTGGAAAGAAGTCGACACAGGACAACACGAACAAGTACGATTTATTGCAGAGCTTGGAACAATAAATAATGAGGCAGAGCTTCGTTATGAAGATAAAAAATGGAGTGGAATTGGAGATTCTATTGACGTGGCTTTTTTGGTGCTGGGGGAGAAGTTAAAATGTAAGACCAAAAAAGATGAAGTGATCGAAAGGATTCCGTACGAATCAAGAAGAAAGTACTCAGCAGTTTATTTTGAGGATAAAAGAAAACGAAAACGATATTTTACAGTAAAAGGTTCAGTAGAGAAAATTTTGCAATTTACAGATAAAATGCTGGTGGATAACGAAATACATAAAATTGATGTAGAAAAAATAAAAGAACAAAATAATAAATTAGCGGCAGAAGGATACAGAGTGATTGCAATAGCGTATGGAGAAAAGGAACATCTCGAAAGCAAGGCTTCATATGATGAGGCTGATTTACCGCGGATGATATTTGTAGGTTTAGTTGGATTTGTGGATCCAATTCGAGAAGATGCAGCCGAAGCAGTGGAATTTTGTCGAGAAGCTGGAATCAAGACTTACATGATTACGGGAGATCATCCTTTGACAGCGTTTTATATTGGTAAAAGATTAGGAATGGTATCGGATTTTAAAGAAGTTGCAACGGGAGATGAGATTGAAGAAAAATTAAGTCTAGGACAAGAAAAATTTGATGAGTTCATTCGGGGTGTAAAAGTATGTGCGCGAACAACACCAATGCAGAAACTAGAAATTGTGGAATCTTTGAAACGGCAAGAGGAGTTTGTGGCGGTAACTGGTGATGGGGTAAATGATGCGCCAGCTCTCAGGTCGGCAAATATTGGTATTGCAATGGGGAGCGGTTCGGATGTGGCAAAAGAAACTGGCGATATGATTATTGCAGATGATAATTTTGCGACAATTGTAACGGGGGTTAGAGAAGGACGAAAGGCTTACAAAAATATTCGAAATGTAATCTATTTATTGTTATCAACGGGGCTTTCGGAAATTATTTTGTTTGTGATGTCGGTGTTTGCGGGGCTTCCAATGCCACTTACTGCAGTGCAACTTTTGTGGCTCAATCTAATTACCAATGGTGTCCAGGACAATGCCCTTGCTTTTGAAAAAAATAGCATTGGGCTTATGAAAGAAAAAGTGCGAGGAACTCGAGAGGGGATTATTGATCGGTTGCTACTTAGTGAAACTTTTGTGGCGGCTTTGACAATAGCGATAGTTGGATTTATCCTGTACTATTATTTAATCCGCGTGGTAGGCATGGATACGGAACTTGCGCGAACTTATTTGTTGGTCGCGATGGTATTTATGGAAAACATTCATATCTTCAATTGCCGAAGCGAAAAAGTGTCGCTCTTTAAGGTAAAAATTCGGGATAATCGATGGGTAGTATGGGCTCTTATAATTATGTGTCTTGTGCAGATTATTATAGTTAGTATACCAGGGGCGGGAGGTTTTCTTGGATTAGAAAAGATACCTATCTCTTATACCCTTGGATTGATTTCGTTGGCGATTCCGGTGCTAGCCGTAATGGAGATATTTAAACTAATTTTGAATAGAATAACTAAAATTCGTAGCGGAAGAAGTTAGTATCGTAGATTTCGGCGCCCTTGCCTTGGTAAAATTTCCAGGCGGCTTCGCGACCTTTGCCGGAAGTGAAGTTGAGCTCACCGCAACCTTTTTCGGTGGCCCATTCTAGCATGGCGTCCCACATTTTGCTGCCGACGCCCTGTCCGCGGACAGATTCGTCGGTGACGAAATCTTCGAGGTAGGCGTTTTTTCTAACGATTGGCCCCATGATGATTGAGAGGGTAGCGATGCCGACGATTTTGTCGCTGTCGTCGATGGCGAGGAGCATGTCGTGATATGGGGAGCTAATAAGTTCGTCAAACCATTCGCGTGGAATTTCGCCGCGGTCTTTTTTGGAGCGCGAAAGTTGAATTAAAAGTTCACGAACGCGAGTCGCGGTTTCGGGTGTATATTCGGTTAGTCTTTCGATTCTCATAAAATTTCTCCTAATTCGTTTTTTAAATCATTGGCGAGTTTTTCAATTTCGGTGGCATCGTTCCCCCACATGGTGATGCGGATGAGAGGTTCGGTGCCGGATGGGCGGACGAGCAAGCGGCCTTTGACGGATTTTAACTCGTCGTCGTATTCTAGAAGAAGTTTTTTGGCTTGGTCGGAAGTCTTGAGGGCTTGTTTTTGTTCGGGAGTGGCCTTGAGATTCACGATAACCTGAGGGAATTTGGTCATGATGCTCGCGAGAGCGTGAAGAGGCTTATTGGTCTCGGAGATGACTTTGGTAATCATGAGGGCGGTTAGCATACCATCACCAGTGGCTTCGCCTGGAAGAATGATGTGTCCAGATTGTTCCCCGCCGATTTTGATATCATGAAGACGCATAGCTTCGGCAACGTTGGAATCACCAACGGCGGTGATTTCGGTTGTAATATTGTTGGCATTGGCCCAGTTTAAGAGACCTTGATTAGCCATAACGGTGATGGCGATCTTGTCTAAATTTAGGTAGTTTGCGAGGATAGCGATGATTTCGTCGCCGTCGATTTCGCGGCCTTCGTCATCAATCATAAGGCAGCGGTCACCGTCACCATCAAAGGCAACGCCAAAATCAAGATGATTAGCGGCAATAAGGGCCTTTAAGGGTTCGAGATGAGTGCTACCGCAATTTGCATTGATGGCAGTGCCATAATTAGAATCGGCATTGATAAGCGTGATGGTGGCGCCGAGTTCTTCAAAAATTTGCTTGTTGATGGTGGAAGTGGCACCATTGGCGCAATCCATGCCGATTTTGAGGTTAGAAAAATCGGCGGTTTTGAGATAATTTAAGAGGTGCTCTTTGTAGAGGGCTACGGCCTCGTTGTGTAAATTTTCTCTTAAGGTAGGTGAAACAAGCGCGTAAGATTTTGCCGATTCGAGGGAATTTTCGATAGCCTGACAGCCTTCTTCGCAGAGTTTTTGGCCGGAAGTGGCGCCACGTTCGAAAATTTTGATGCCGTTGTCGGCGTAAGGATTGTGTGAAGCAGTCACATCGATGGCGAAATCATAGCCCATTTCATAGAAACAATAGTTGATGGCTGGAGTAGGTAAAACACCGACGCTAGAATATTCAATGCCAAAAGTTTCGCAGGCAGATTCGAGGTCGGCTAAAATCCATTCGGACGATTCACGAGTGTCGCCACCGAGGAGGACTTTGATGTCTGTACCAGCGTAGTCGGCGAGGCCGGCGACGATGCGGGCTAAAAATTCGGTAGTAAATTGATCTGCTGGTTGACGAATACCGTCGGTACCAAAGTATTTCATGAGTTAATTCCTTTCCAATTGTTTAATAATTACGTCGAGGGTGAATTTGGTATCTTCGATAGTACTGCCACGAGAGAGATCGGCGAGAGGCTGATAAAAACCTTGGATAATGGGACCAGCAATAGTGAAATCGCTGAATTGTTCGAGGGATTTGTAGAGGATATTACCAGAATTGAGGTCGGGAGTGATGAGGATGTTGGCTTCGCCGGCAATGGGGGAAGTGGGGGTCTTTTTGCTAGCAACGCGGGGGTTAATTGCGGCGTCAAGTTGCATTTCGCCGTCGATGATATAGTCGGGGTGGTTTTCGCGGATTTTGGTGATGACGTAATAAATCTTTTCGAGATCAGGGTTTTTGCCACCAGAGCCGTAGGTGGAGTAGGAAAGCATGGCGATTTTGGGAGTCTTGCCAGTGTATTTTATGAAAGTCTCTGCGGTGTCTTCGACGATGGTGTAGAGTTGGTCGGCGGTGGGGAGCTTGTTAACGCCGCCATCGGCGAGAGCGAGGACTTGGTTGGCTTTTTTACAAATAAAACAGCTAGAGAAAAAGCTGGATTTTAGAGGGAGATGGTTTTTGTAGGCGAGAAGAACGTCGCGAGAAGAGAAATCGAGGCCAGAAATCATGGAATCGGCTTGGCCTTGAGCCAGCATGGTGGCGGCAGTGTCTAAATCGGGAGCTTCGATGAATTCGACTTCGGGAAAACTTTGGATAGCCTCGCGAGCGATAGGATTAGCAGTAAGCTCTGGAAAGATGATTTTCATAGGGCTATTATAACACACGGGCGAAATGTGGCATTATAAAATTATGAGGATTTTGACAAAAATAATA
>CAMPBO010000008.1 GCA_946638615.1 uncultured Candidatus Saccharibacteria bacterium
TAGATTTAATAGCCAAAAAAGACATTCTAAGCTCTACTAACACTAATGCTAGTGAAACTGCTCTAAATTACTTAAAGAATGGTGGTGGTACTACAACTGATCAATATCCTACGGCAGGAGTTACCACCTTCACCGCCGCCAATAACTACTCTATCCCAAACATGATTAGTAGTGGTACCTGTTCTGATGACTCTAACTGTGCTAATGATCCTACTATTGGCAACTGGACCAAAGACAGTGTAGTAGGAGCTATAGCAAACAGCAAAGGCTACAACAAAATAGGTATCTATTATAACTACTGTGCTGCCAGCGCTGGTACTTACTGTTGGGGTAATGGTACAAGTTCTGCTGGTAGTCCTGAGACTGACCCTAACCCTGGTACTTTACTAGACGTCCAGGAAGACATCTGCCCACTGGGTTGGCGAATGCCTACTAGTGACACAGACGGTGAATACCAAGCCCTTTACTCAGCCTATTCCAGTAACTACACCGATTTCCGCAGAGCCTTATCTACCCCTCTCTCAGGAAACTACTACAGTGGTTTGGCTCGCAGTCAGGGTGATTACGGCTACTTTTTGTCCTCTACTTGGAACATTATCTACGGCATGAAGAACCTCTACGTGAGTACTGATAATACTATCGACCCTAGCTACTACGGCAACCGGAACGTCGGATATAGCGTACGTTGTATAGTTAAGTAGTTCCTTATTCTTCCTTGCGTGGTGGTATTTTTATCGTCGCTTACCCCAGCTATGTTAAGAATAAGCTTACGAGCCTTAAATTTGCAAAGTGAAGAGTAAAATCTGGACTTTTTTAATAATGTATGCTATAATGAAAGGAAGAGTTTCGACTAATTCGTAATTGCTGCACGCGAATTAGTATTATATTATATATAATTAAATAAAGGGATTTTAATGCCAACTATTAATCAGTTGATTAGAAAGCCTCGCAAGAAGGCTATCAAGAAATCGAAGTCGCCTGCTCTTGGGTCAATTGTTAACACCCTTAAGACCAAGCGATACGAGACTTCAGCACCGCTTAAGCGTGGTGTATGTATCAAAGTTACTACCAAGACACCAAAGAAGCCAAACTCCGCTATGCGCAAGGTTGCCCGTGTGCGCCTTACCAACGGTCAGGAAGTCTGGGCTTACATTGGTGGTGAAGGCCACAACCTTCAGGAACACGCTGTAGTCTTAGTGCGCGGTGGTCGTGTACCTGATCTTCCAGGTGTACGCTACCACATTGTTCGTGGTACGCTTGACCTTCAAGGTGTTCAGGGTCGCAAACAGGGTCGCTCTAAGTATGGCGCCAAGAAGGAGGGTAAGTAATTATGCCACGCAAAACTACTAAATCTTTAGTCCGCAAAGTTAATCCTGATCGCAAGTATCAATCAATTCTGGTACAAAGGCTTATCAATAAGTCTATGCTTGACGGCAAAAAACAAGCTTCAGAGCGTGCAGTTTATGCTGCTATTGAAGGTGCTGCTAAGAAACTTAAGTCTGAAAATCCAGTCGAAGTGCTAGAGAAAGCGATCGCCAACATTTCACCAGATTTTGAAGTTAAGTCTCGCCGTGTTGGTGGAGCTAACTATCAAATTCCATTTCCAATTGCAGGACATCGTCAAATGCATTTCGCATTTTCATGGTTAGTGCAATCAGCTCGCGCTCGAAGCGGCATGCCTTACGCTAAGCGTCTTGAAGCGGAAATCGTAGATGCTTACAACGAAACTGGTGCTGCCTTCAAGAAGAAGGAAGATACTCACCGTATGGCTGAAGCCAACCGTGCATTTGCGCATTTTGCGCGTTAAAATTTTGAACTTTTTCAAAGAAAGTTTCATAAACAAAAAAGAAGACAGACATACGCTCTGGTCTTCTTTTTGTTTGTACTTTTAATTCTTTTGGAATTAAAAAGATTATGCTATAATAGTCTTAAGTATATATATTATGGAGGTAAAAATGGTAAAGGTGGCAATTAACGGTTTTGGCAGAATTGGCCGAAATGCCCTCAAGATTTTATTGGAACGCCGTGATGTGCAAGTTGTAGCAATTAACGATATCACTGACGCAAAAACTTTAGCCCACCTTCTTAAACACGACTCTTCCTATGGGACTTATGATAAAAGAGTTGGATATACGGATCATTCTATTCTGGTAAATACCCGCGAAATTCCAATTTTTGCCGAAAAAGACCCTACAAAACTACCATGGAAAGAACTTGGGGTTGACGTGGTAATCGAATCGACAGGATTTTTTACGAAACCAGAGGACGCTAAAGCCCACATCAAAGCTGGAGCAAAGAAAGTTGTAATCTCGGCCCCCGCTAAAGGTGAAGGTGCAAAAACCGTAGTGCTTGGCGTAAATGAGGACGCCGTAGAAAACAATGATGAAATTATTTCTAATGCTTCTTGCACTACCAACTGTATTGCTCCAATTATGAAAATTCTTGAAGACGAATTTGGTATTGAAAAAGCGATGATGACAACAGTACATTCCTATACTGGTTCCCAAAGGCTTCTTGACGCTCCAGCTAAGGATTTACGCGAAGCACGTTCAGCCGCAGAGAATATCGTACCCACTACAACTGGTGCCTCGAAAGCCGCAGCTCTAACTATTCCAAGTCTCACTGGTAAATTTAATGGACTTTCAGTTAGGGTGCCGACCCCAGTAGTATCTCTATCTGATATCACGGTTATTTTAAAACGTGATACCACAAAAGAAGAACTAACAAATCTATTCAAAAAAATGTCCAGAGAACCTTATTATGAAGGAATCGTGGGGATAACTAACGAAGAGTTGGTTTCTTCCGATTTTATCGGTGACCCACACTCGTGTATTGTGGATTTGCCACTGATTAACGTAGTGGGAGGCAATATGGCAAAAATCGTAGCCTGGTATGACAATGAGTGGGGATACTCAAATCGCTTGGTCGAATTAACAGTAGATTTCGGGAAAGAGACTCAATGAAAATTTTTATTGGCTCCGACTATCGCGGTTTCGAGAAAAAGCAGATTCTACTTGAATATTTAAGTAGCTCCGATTACGAAGTTGAAGATTTGGGACCCTACGAATATAACGAAGGTGACGATTTTAATGATGCAGCCATAAATGTAGCAAAAGCAGTGCGAGAAAATTTAGGTTCAAAAGGAATTTTGCTTTGCGATTCAGCACATGGCGTAACAATGCAAGCTAACCGATTTAAAGGGGCGCGGGCTGCACATTGTGAAAATATTAAGTCCGCAATGCTCGCGCGAGAACATGATGATGCGAATATTTTATGCTTATCAGCGCATTTTCTAGATAACGAATCAATAGAAAGAATTGTTAATACGTTCTTAACGACCGATTTTGAACCTCTAGAACGTCGAATAAGAAGAATTAACCGTTTGGACGAAAGGGAAGATTATGCTTAGAACAGTCTCGATTGTACCAGCCATTTTAACTGACAATAAAGTAGATTATCGTACCCAAGTTGAGCGTATTAATGTTTTTACTCGTCGAGTACAAATCGATGTAACCGATGGGGTTTTTGCACCGACAACGACACTTGATGTGACAAACATTTGGTGGCCCAAAAACTGGGATGCGGATTTACATTTAATGGTAAGAAAACCTTCGGAACATTTAGATACAATCTTGAAACTATCACCATCTTTATGTATTTTACACGCTGAGTCTGATGAAGATTTAACGCCAACCTTCACCGCTCTCAGAGAGGCTGGCATTAAAATAGGCTTAGCTTTACTGCCGTCTACTTTCCCAGGTACAGTCAAACATTATATCGATGTAGTGGATCATGTCCTAATCTTTGCTGGGCAACTTGGAGTACAGGGTTCGCCAGCGGATATGATGCAAATGGAAAAAATTCCTCTCATCCGTAATATGAAACCTGAGGTAGAGATTGGCTGGGATGGTGGAGTTAATATGACAAATGTACGAGCTTTGGCACACGCTGACCTTGACATTATTAATGTTGGCGCGGCTATTTCTAAAGCTGAAAATCCTGCAGCAGTGTTTCAACAAATGGTGGCCGAAATTGATAAAAGCGGAGTTGTAATTTAATGGCACGAATTGTTTCATTAGGGGCGGCATTGCAAGATATTTATCTTATCGACCACGATGATTTAGGCCCAACAATAATGAATGGGACAACTATTCTTGGCAGAGTCGTTGTTGGCTCCAAAGTAGATATCGATAAAATACATTATGACGTTGGCGGTGGCGGAGTTAATTCTTCAATCACTTTCGCAAGACATGGACACGAAACGGTTCTTCTTGGCAATATTTCTCGTGACCCAGCGGGTTCATTAATCATTAAAACCTTAGACAAAGAAGGCGTGGATAATAGTTACTTAAGTTTCTTAGAACGCAAAGCTACTGGAGCTTCGGTGATTTTACTTGACACAAAAACTGGCGAACGAACGATTTTAACTCATCGTGGAGCCTCAGAACAATTTGGAAATATTTCGGAAAAAGATTTAGAAATGATTCAACCCGATTGGCTTTATGTCACTACTTTGCGTGGCGACATAGACACCTTAACAAGATTTTTCAAAAAAGCCCAAGCAATGAACATCAAAATTATGTTTAACCCTGGTATCAAAGAGCTTGAATACCCTAAAGAATTATTGAGGTTACTAAAATATGTTGATGTTCTAAACGTAAACAAACTTGAGGCAGCCATGTTGGTGCCAGGAACCGTACTAACTGAATTATTCTACAGATTAAGTGGCTACACGAAAACCGTCCTGATTACAGATGGAGCGATGGGTGGGATTGCTGGCAACAGAGAAGAGGTTTATCGTTTTGGGATCTATGAAGACACCAAAGTAAAAGATTCGACTGGAGCAGGAGACGCTTTTGGGTCTGGATTCTTAGCACATCTAACTGCAGGATGTTCATTTAAAAATTCATTGATTTTTGCTTCAGCAAATTCCACTGCAGTTGTCTCAAGAATCGGTGCCAGCAAAGGAATTCTTAACGGAACAGAATCTTTACATCCTATGCCAATTCAGAAAATATAAAGGAGTTACATGTTACCATCAGAAAAAGAAATATTAAAAAAATTATCTATTGCGGATCTCGAAAGAGCACATGCTTATGCTAAAGATTTAGGAATGGGTTTACAAATAGTTCGTTCATTTCCTCAAGGCGTGACAATCTTTGGCTCGGCGAGATTACCACAGGATGACAAATTCTGCAAAATGGCTTTTAATTTGGGGCATTTACTTGCCGAAAATGGTCACGCTGTGATTACTGGCGGTGGTCCTGGTATTATGGAAGCTGCCAGCCATGGAGCTTATGAAATAGGTGGGAGAACAATCGGCCTAAATATTACCTTAAAACACGAACAATACCCCAATCCTTATTTAACCGATTGCTTAACTTTTGAATATTTTTTTGCTCGAAAAGTCTCTCTCGCTATGGCGGCCAAAGTATTCGTGTTTTTCCCAGGCGGGTTTGGCACAATGGATGAACTTTCGGAGATTTTATGCTTAATGCAAGAGACTAAAATGCCCAAAATGCCAGTTTTCTTAGTCGGGAAAAGCTACTGGCGAAATTTTGACAAAATCATCAAAAAAATGTTAGATATGAAGTTAATCAATGCGGCCGATACAAAAATTTTCAAGATAACCGATGATATTCGTGAAATCGTAAAAGCGGCCAACAAAATTGGTCATCCCAAAATTTCCGAAAACTACTATGACGGCTTCCGTGAAGCTAGTAAACTACTTGGCTAAGTCAGTGCTTAAAATTCAGCTAAGCCTAATCTCGAATTTGATTCGGCAATACGAATAAGCTCGTTGTATTTGGCAATACGCTCGGAGCGCGAAAGCGAACCAGTCTTGATTTGACCAGCACCGAGACCTACAGCCAAGTGTGCAATTGAAACATCCTCGGTTTCACCAGAACGATGCGAAATCACCGTACGATAGCCAGCATTTTTAGCCATCATGGCAGCTCCAATAGTCTCAGACAAAGTGCCAATTTGGTTAGGTTTTATTAAGATAGCGTTAGCAACGTGATTTTCGATTCCTCTAGCAAGAAGTTCAGTATTAGTAACAAACAAATCGTCACCAACTAATTGAATACGATCACCAAGCCGTTTAGTCATAATCTTCCAGTTAGCCCAATCGTCTTCGGCGAGACCATCTTCAATAGAAACAACTGGATAATTATCAACAATCCAAGTATACCAATTAATGAGGTCATCGGCTGTTTTCCAGTCACCATTAGTTTTAAGGATATAATGTTCGCCATCATAAAACTCGCTTGCCGCAATATCCATAGCTAAAGCAATATCGCTGCCAAAACCATATCCAGCATATTCGACTGCTTGCTTAATACATTCGAGCGGTTCGTTATTGCCTTCGCGTAATTTTGGCGCATAGCCGCCCTCATCACCTACGGTAGTAGAATACCCACGCTCCTCAAGAATCTTTTTAAGGGCATGAAAAACTTCTGCCCCCATCCTGACAGCTTCAGAAATATTACCAGCACCACACGGTATAATCATGTATTCCTGAAAATCAGTTGCCCAAGAGGCATGCTCACCTCCATTCATCACATTCATCATTGGCATTGGAATTGACATTTGATCTGTGGTACCAGCAAGTTCAGCGATATATTGATAAAAAGGAAGCCGAGCCGCTTTAGCATTAGCTTTAGCATTAGCAAGCGAAACCGCCAACGTTGCGTTAGCTCCAAGATTTGTTTTATCGTCTGTACCGTCGAGCTCGAGCATAATCTGATCAACGGTTTTTTGATCAGAAGTGTTACCCACCAACACATCACGAATTTTAGAATTAACATTCCATACCGCTTTTAAGACGCCTTTGCCGCCATAGCGAGTACTGTCACCGTCACGAAGTTCTAGCGATTCGCCTGAACCCGTAGAAGCGCCCGAAGGAACAATTGCGCGACCAAACCCACCATTTTCTAAATAAACTTCGGCTTCAACCGTAGGATTGCCCCTTGAATCCAAAACTTCTCTTGCTTTAATATTAGAAATTACAAAATTATTATCCATATGCTTATATTATATACTAGTTTTGGTTTTTTATGTTAAAATAAGCATAAGGATTAATGTTAGAAGGAGTTTTTATGAATGAGAGCCCTGAGGGAACACCTAACCCCCTCAACCCGAATCAACGGCCCGAAGCGCCTAGCTCTGAGGCGCTTGATGCAAACCCAGCAGAACCAATTTTTCCAATTAGTGGAGGTCGCTCGGTCGATGGGGTAATTCGGAATAATCATATACCAATTCAAGAAGCCACAAAAGAAAATACGCCAATAAAGACAAGCCGCTCAGCTCAGCCAGTTTGGCTAGATCAATTAGACCAAGATGAACAACCAGAGCAATTGAAACCATTACAACAGCCAGAGTGGCCAGAGCGATCGGAACAATTACAACGAACAGAAACTCTAACTTCATCAATTGACTCACCTAAACAAATAGATCAACCAATAGAAAAAACTCTCAAACCCGAAGCAAAACCTCGAAAAAAGAAAATTGGATTAATCATTGCGGTGTTGATATGCCTCTTGATTGCGGTTGGATGTAGCGTTGCAGCCATACTTCTAGCAATAAACACAAATGATAAAGATTCTGTTTCTATAGCAATGAAAAAATTAATGCAAGGTGAAGTCCCAACCAATATCGCAATCGAGGGCGACATCATTATAAACAATGACGATGTCACTTCACCAATTGCCGAAATCCAAGCCAATCTCGACGCAAAATTTATTTTTAATTCTCAAGCTAATTCTATTGATACAAAAATAAATTTAAAACCACGACAGAGTAACAAAGATTTAACTTTTAACATTAGCGAAATCACTTCTTTGGATGGAGATACCTATCTAAAGCTAAACGGCTTGAACGATGTCTTTTCCGATTCGATAACATCCGCTGACGATGATTTTTTCTTTATCGAGAATCCTTTTGGTTTTATGGACTCAGTTGAAGATGTTTGGGTTCGTTTGCCAGCTGATAACCTAGTGTCATTCTCTGACATTATGGAAATCGAAGGGCCGACTAGCTGCATGATTGATTTATTCAGTAATATCAATAAAGATAATAATAGTGCGGCCGAACTTTACAACAAAAATCCTTTTATCACTACCTCACCCGACAGTGTAACTATCATAAGCCGACGAGATCCGATTTATAAAGTCGAGATCGATAGCCCAACGCTCACAAATTTTATTAATTCTATACAAAATGTAGCTCTACTCGACGACCTATATTCATGCTTTGGATGGGAAGGAAACGTCAGTGCTAGTACAAATGATGTAATTAGTATTGTTGGAAATTTGCCTGCAATTTATGTAGAGATTAATAAAGATGATCTTTTCACTAGATTATATTTAAAATATGATGATATGACTGTTGATCTAAATATCAGTTATCCTGCAAATGTTAACATTTTGGAGCCTTCGGAGTATCAAGATTTTTCAAATATCTTGCAACAAACTTGGATTGAATTTTAAATTCATCCATTGAAAATGGCTTTATTGACTTTTTGGTTGAAGTGTGGTATAATAAAAGTATGAATGAGGTTTTAAAACAAAAACTCCTTAAACTCCCAGTGGAACCGGGAGTTTATTTTCATAAAAATAAAGCAGGGGAGATAATTTATGTTGGGAAAGCCGCTGTCTTAAAAAATCGCGTGCGGCAATATTTCCAAAAATCACACAAAGACGTTAAAACTGAGGCACTTGTTCGCGAAATTTACGACACCGATTGGATTGTAGTCGATACAGAAATGGACGCTTTATTTCTTGAATCAGAAATGATAAAGCGATATATGCCAAAATGGAATATATTACTTCGTGATGATAAAACGGTAAGTTATGTACGCATTTCAATGAACGAAGAAGTCCCCGATGTTTCTTTCACACGGACACCAATGGACGATAAAGCCACTTATATTGGCCCGTTTTACGGAAAATCTTCTGTAGAAAAAGCTTTAAGAATCCTAAGGCGCGTTTTCCCATATTATGATAAGCCCTATTCTGGCAAAAAAACCCTAAATACCGATCTTGGATTGACCCCAGGAATTGAAATTAAAAAAACCACGCCACGTGATTATAAAAAAAATCTACGCAAGCTCATTCGCTATCTGGAGGGCGATCGTGAAAAGTTGATTCATGAGCTAGAAAAAACCATGCTCGATGAAGCAAGTAAAGGTAATTACGAATTAGCGGCTGAAGCACGAGACCAGCTCTTTGGACTGAAAGAATTAAAAAAGAAAATCGTATTTTCGGATAAAGAATTTTTGGATATTTCGTCTGATAAAGCTTTAAAACAATTACAGGATTTATTAGGGCTAAATGAACCACCTCGAAGAATTGAAGGGTATGATATTTCTCATCAATCTGGGGTAGATACAGTAGGAAGTATGGTCGTGTTTATAAATGGTGTAGCCGCCCGAAATGAATATCGAAAATTCAAAGTACGAACATCCACTAGTGACGATTTAAAAAGCCTGCAGGAAGTTCTCACGAGACGCCTTAAACATAAAGAATGGGAGTTCCCAAATTTAATAATTCTTGATGGAGGAGCTACTCAAGTGAATGCAATTTTACCCCTCGTAAAATCATTTGGCATTCCAATAGTCGGACGCAACAAATCAGGCAACCATAGCAAATCAGCTGGAGTAAAATTGGTTTTTCCATTAAATTCAGACAAATTAAAATGCCTTGAGCTCTCTGCAAGCTCCCACGTTGCACGCTTGATTGCTAGAGTAGATGAAGAATCACATCGTTTTGCAATTACTTACCATTCTTTACTCAAAAGAAAAAATATGCTAAAGTAGATTCAGGAGTTATTTTATGCAAATAGGAAGTTTTTTAGAAACAGTGATCTTCATTTCTGCAGTTTTGACAGTTCTTTTGATTCTATTACAGCAACGCGGAGCTTCACTCGGAGCTGGATCAGGAAGTTCTGGTGAACTTTATACTAAGAGGCGTGGTCTTGAAAAATCTCTTTTCGTAACAACAGTCATTTCAGCTGTTATATTCGTGGCATCAATTTTAGGATTATTATTAATTCCAGCATAATATGACTAGTTCAATCAAAAAGCGTGGGCAAAAAATTATAAAAAGGTTTTCGCGAGCCTCTATTAAAGCTGGAGAAGAAGGGAAAGAGCATATTCGTGAAAACTTAATCGGGCGCCTATCTCATATCGAGAATATCAAGCTTTTAATTCTTGAGTGGTGTCTTCTGGTTTTTGCCTTAATCATGCTTGCAATTACGCAGGCTTTTTGGTTTGGAGATTCTTATACTGAAAACGTCTATACTTTTGGGGGTACTTATATTGAAGCGGCGGTCGGCGAAGTTAATTCAATGAACCCGCTTTTTGCTACAACAAATAGCGAAAAGATTTTGAGTCGACTGATGTTTGCAACTATCTCAACAATAGATTATTCTGGGCATCCTGGAATTGGCTTAGCCGAGTCGATTACTCCTAGCGAAAATGGAAAAATATGGACAGTAAAATTGCGTGATGATTTAAAATGGTCTGATGGAGAGCCGATTACTAATCAAGATGTAATTTATACCGCAAACTTAATAAAAAATCCTGCTGTCAACTCAATTTATAGTTCAAATTTATCCAATGTAAAAGTTACCGAAAATGAGAGTGGAGAAATCACTTTCACTTTACCAACAGCCTATGCCGACTTTATTACTGCTTTAAACATCCCAGTGCTACCTGAACATATTTTAGGAGAAACGGATCCTCGCACTTTGCTTGAAAATAATTTTTCAAATTCACCAATTACTTCTGGACCATTTTATTTTAATGCTTCGCAAAGAGCAGATGTCTCGGGAGACCAAGTGATTTATCTGTCAGCTAACCCGTATTATTACAATGGGCGGCCACTACTTAATAGTTTTGCCATACATACTTACGCAAATAAAAACTCGGTCATTAATGCTATAAATGCTGGTGCAGTGACGGCAACCGCAGAATTATCTAGTATAGATACCGACAAAATTGTTTCGGGACAATTTTATCAGAAAGAATCAAAACTAAATTCTGGGGTTTTTATATTCTTTAACACGACAAGTAGTTTAGTTAAAGATACCTCGCTTAGAGCAGCGATTCGTCAAGGGATAGATTTAAACACCGTTCGGGAAGCAGCACCTGGAACTACCGCTTTGGATTACCCATTAACGAACTCACAGATTCAGTTAAACAACTATCCAAAAATTCCCGATTATAATTTTGAGGCAGCTAAGGCCAAAATTGCCGAGCTCGTTGGTGATAACCAAGTGCAGGTAGAAATAGCTACCATAAATTCAGGTTATTTACCAAACGTTACGAATTCCATAGCAGAAGCCCTGGAAAGTTTAGGCATCAATGCAAATGTTACAATTTACGAAGAAAATCAAGAATTTATTACAAATGTAATCGCGAGACGAAACTATGACATCCTAGTTTACGAAGTAGAACTTGGTGCTGACCCCGATCTTTTGCCTTATTACCATTCTTCTCAAGCTTCAGCAAGCGGTTTAAATCTATCAAACTATCGCAATTCATTAATTGATGATTTATTGCTTGGAGCACGTGATACCACAAATGAAGCTTCAAGAATCAAAAAATATGAGACTTTTTTGGAATATTGGGTGACTGGAGTGCCAGCGATTGCCATTTATCAGCCAAATTTAACTTATTTTTACAATAAGAATGTACGAACTTTTGGTAATAGCGTAAGATTAGTAACCGCACTTGATCGTTTTTCAGACATAACTGATTGGGCGGTAACCAAAACTACTAAAAATAAGACTCCGTAAGCTAAAATATATGATATAATTAGGCTATGCACCTGTGGTGGAATTGGTAGACACGCTACCTTGAGGTGGTAGTGGCCATATTTACGGCTGTGCTAGTTCGAGTCTAGTCAGGTGCACCATGTGTTTAGTGACACGTGCAAAAACAAGACATCGTTCTTTGAAACGAGTCTAGGTGCATCATATAACAAGTGCGGTAATAAGGAGGTAGATGAAAAAAATTTCAAAAATTTTGTTGCTTGGAGTCGTACTACTCGCCAGTGCGGGGGCGTTTAGTATCGCAAACGTTTACGCAAACGAAGAAGGGAACACTTCTGATGTGACAGAGACTTCTGGTACCAGCATCAGTTTGACGCCAGTCAGCAAAATTCTTCAAATATCTTCTAATACCGTTTACGACAGTAGTTTTGTGGTGAAAAATAATGGCGAGTCCTCAATAAATGTTGAAGTATATGCAGCCCCCTATTCTTACGTCTATTCTGAAGAAGATGATACTTATAAACTAGGTTTTAATAACGAAAATAGTTATACTCAAATTTCTCGTTGGATTACATTCCTTGATACAAGTGGTAAGTATGTTGAAAAGACTACCTTTGCGGTTGAACCACATAATTCGTTAGAAGTCAATTATCGGATTGCCACACCGAATAATATCCCTAATGGCGGTCAATATGCAGTGATTTTTGCACATGCTTTATCAAACGCAACTCCTACGAACGGTATCCGCACCGAGGCTAGCCCTGGAATGGTTGTTTATGGTCGTTCGACCGACGGAGAATCAATCATTTCTGCGCAAATTTCCGATCTTGAAATCGGGCAAGGGACCTTAAATGAAGGCCAACAATCTGAAACTAGTAAAGCAGCAAAAAATAATTTTTACGCTCTTGCTAAAATAAAAAATACAGGCAATATTGATTTTAATGCTAAAGCTACTCTAAAAGTAGAGCCGATTATTGGTGGTTCTAGTTATGAAACACCTTCCAATATGGGTAGATTATCTGTTATCCCAGAAACGGAACTAACCGTATCGGATGAATGGACTGAAACACCAGATTTTGGCATTTATAAAATCACTTGGACTGTAACCGTTGGAGACACGACTGAGGAAATCGAAAAAATCATCTTTCTATTTCCACCAGTAGCCATTATTATAACCATAATCCTCTTGACAATAGTTATTATATGGACTATAATGAGAGTTAGGAAGCGTAAAGAGCGCCGTTCTAGATTGGCTGTCTAGTCCAGGGCACGTTTACTGCGAGTGAGTAAACACTTTACAACACCAAACAAACATTAAACATAAAAGAGAGTGTAGAGTATGAAAAAACATACAAAAAAGGCGTTTGGGCTCTTTGGTCTATCGTTGGTTGCTGCAACCACTACTTTTGCGGCTACCCTTCCGATGCCTGAGGCGACCGCAGTATCAAATGTGACTGACACCATTGTGGTGAGGGTGGTTAGCGACACACCGCATGTAGAATTTACAGGTTCTGATAATGGAAAAATATTCTACACACCAAATGTGAGTTTCCCGTACATCTATGACAATTCTAAAACTGTCACTATAACAATTGAGTACACTAATACTGCTGGAGAAACTCATGAATATACTTTAGAGACAATTGATGCAAATTATGCCATAGGTTCAGGAACATTAAATCTTGATTTATCTAGTCCAAATTATGGCTATGGGGATTATGTATTAAAAATCAAAGGTGATCACGAAAACGCATTTCTAGACGAAGACTCATTTGAATTCTCATACCACTTTCTTACAGCTGATGCAAAGGAAGATGAAGAAACAGGTGACGCCGACGTTACCATAAACTATGACGAGAACAATACTGCCATTAAAAAATTTAAGCTTCGAGTATTAAATAAAAATGGTGAAGTTGTCACCGAAATCCCGACCATTACCGTAGTTCCACCCGAAAAGAACGCATTAATACCATTTACTAGTAGCGGACTTCCTAGTGATACATATATAATAGAAATTACAGCCTATGACAATAATAATAATACGCTATATGTCGTAAACACCGATTATGTCTACGAATCAATCTTGGTCCCAAACACAGGTAGCCTATTTGCTGGGCTAAACATATCACAAGCAGATTATTTAATTACAGGGTTAATTATCTTCTTTGTAATCGGTCTCGGTGGATCGGTATTTATCTTGAAGGGTAACAAAAACTCAAAGAAACGCCACTAAAAATACACTCTACAAAATAACCCCCTTAGCGGGGGTTATTTTATTTAGATTCGTTTGCTTCGGCTTTTTTCTTAGCTTCCTTAGCAGCTTTCTTGGCTTTATTTTCAAGAGCTTCTTTCATTTTCTTGGCTTTTTCGGCACGAGCCTTGAAGCGATCGACGCGACCTTCGGTATCGATAATCTTCTCTTCACCAGTGAAGAATGGGTGGCTCTTTGAAGAAATCTGAACCTTGACTAATGGGTATTCGTTTCCATCTTCCCATTTGATGGTTTCTTCGCTTTTTGCGGTGGATTTGGTTAAAAACGAAAAGCCAGCCGATTCGTCAGAAAAGACGACAAAGCGATAATCTTTAGGGTGTAATTCTTTTTTACTCATAACTGAGGGTCATTATACCAAAGGTTTACAAAAAAGTAAAGATGTGATATAATGGGGGTATATATAAATTTAATGAAGCAGTTCTTAGGAGGTTTCCTTATGAATAGCCTAAGAACAAAGAGAAAGGAAATCATAAATGACAGTAGCTGTCGATATGAAAGCAATGCTTGAGAGTGGTGCTCACTTTGGGCATAAAACCAGCCGATGGCACCCCAAAATGGCGCCTTACATCCATTCTAAGAGACAAGATGCCCATATTATTAATCTCGAAAAAACAGTCGAAGGCCTCGAAAAGGCTTTACCAAAGATTACCGAAATCGCAAAAAATGGCAAAAAGGTTCTCTTTGTTGGTACCAAAAAGCAAATGAAAGACACTGTTCGCGAGATTGCAGAATCAGTGAATATGCCTTACGTAGTAGTACGTTGGGTTGGCGGAACGCTTACGAATGTCGAAACTGTGAATCGCCAAATTAAAAAACTCAAAGATTTGGAACGACGCATGGCTTCAGGTGAACTCGAAAATCGTTACTCGAAACTCGAAGTTCAAAGATTTCAAGAAGAAATTGATTTATTAAACGAACGCTATGGCGGCATCAAAGATATGTCTGAACAACCAGCAGCAATCGTTGTAGTCGACGCCAACGAAGACAAAAACGCAATCAAGGAAGCTAATGTATTAAACATTCCTGTCTTTGCAATTACCGATACCAATGTTGACCCGACTGATATCGATTTCGTCATCCCAGCAAACGATGACTCTATTAAGGCAACCAAACTTATCCTTGGCTATTTTGCTGAAGCGATCAAAGAAGGAAAAAAATAATTTGCGTAAAATTAATTTAAGGAGGCAAAAATTATGGCTGAAATTTCAATTGAACAAATTAAAAAGCTAAAAGAGCTCTCGGGCGCAGGCCTAACGGATGCTAAACAGGCTTTAGTAGAAGCTAATGGTGATTTTGATAAGGCTCTTGAAGCGATGCGTAAAAAAGGTTTAACAAAAGCTGAAAAACGTGGCGACCGCGAAACCCGAGAAGGTCTGGTAGATGCTTACATCCACGACGGCCGTCTTGGAGCGATCGTAGAAGTAAACTGCGAAACCTCTTTCGTAGCTAAAACTGACGAATTTAAAGCTTTAGTACACCAAATCGCAATGCAAGTAGCCTCAATGGCCCCACTTTATGTCTCGGAAGATGACATCCCAACGGAGACTCGCGAAGCCAAAATTAAAGAGCTTGAAGCCAATTTCAAAGGTCCAGAAAACATGAAAGCTCAAATTTTGGAAGGTCAAATGAAAAAAGCTTTTGCAGATAAAGTACTCTTGAATCAACCATATATTTTGGACGACACTAAAACTGTTGAACAATTTATTAAAGAAGCGATCGCTAAAACTGGTGAAAATATTACTGTTCGTCAATTTAAACGTATTGAACTTGGCGTAACTGAGTAAATTGTTTTATAGAAAATAGCCCCTACGGGGCTATTTTTTGGTATAATAAAGATATTAAACAAGGAGTTTTATGTTTGATACCAAAGAAGACCGCAAAAAAATGGAGAGCGCAGTTGAGCGGTTTAAGGATGAAATGAAAAAAGTTCGCACTGGGCGAGCACACCCTGATATGTTATCTGGGGTTAAAGTAGAAGTATATGGGCAATTTATGCCTCTAAATCAAGTAGCAAATATTACAGCTGCTGACGCAACCTTATTAGTAATAACTCCTTTTGATCCGTCAAACATTCAAGCAATTGCCACCGCAATTCGCGCCGACCAAGCTTTGGGGCTTAACCCAGCTGATGACGGACGAGTAATTCGGGTACCAATTCCAGCATTAACCGAGGAACGACGCAAGGAAATTGTCAAGATTGCTTCTTCGAAAGTCGAAGAAGCAAAAATTGCACTACGCAATGTACGTGAAGATGCCAGAAAATCCATCAAGAACGTTCCTGATACGAGCGAAGACATCAAAAAACGCGCAGAGAAAGAAATCGATGATCTAACTAAAGAATTCAGCGATAAAATTGATGCGGAATTTAAAATTAAATCTGATGAGATAATGAAAATATGATGCAACATTTAGGAATAATCGCAGATGGAAATCGACGATGGGCAGTAAACCAAGGTTTACCAAAGGTCGAAGGTCACACACATGGATTAAAAGTAATCGAGAAATTAGTTGCAAAAGCAGCAGAATTAGGTATTCCTTATGTGACTTTTTATGTTTTTTCAACTGAAAACTGGGGGCGCGAAGAAGCAGAAGTCTCACATATTATGAAATTAGCTGAGACTATGATTTTGAAAATGGCCAAAAAAATGGCGAAAAATAACGTCCGACTACTGATTTTGGGCTCCCGTGAAAAAGTAAATCCAAACTTAGTTTCATTAGCTGAAAAAGCAGAAAAATTGACCTCTGAATGCACTGGTACAACTGTGTGTTTTTGTTTTAATTATGGTGGCGAACAGGAAATTGCGGATGCCGCAAATAAAGCACTTGAAGCTGGTGAAAAAATCACTCCTGTGACTATTCGGAGACATTTATATAAACCCGAAGTACCAGATGTCGATATGGTAGTAAGAACTTCGGGCGAAGAACGAATTTCAGGCTTCATGCTTTGGCGATCAGCTTATGCAGAATTCCTATTTCTGAAAAAATATTTCCCCGAAATGACCGAAGATGATATTGAAGAAATTTTAGAAGAATACAATAAACGAAACCGTAGATTTGGGAAATAGTTAACGGCTGATATTATTTTAAAGCCCTCCATCTCAACTTGGCGAGGACGAATAAAAAGTGGTGGTCGGGCCTACTGGTTTGTGCTACAATTTTCTTATGGATATATTTATTGGAGTTATTGTTGGCTTATTAGTGCTGATGATATTAGTAATTTTACATGAACTCGGGCATTTTTTAGCAGCTAGAAGAAATGGCGTAAATGTATTAGAGTTCGGTATCGGTTTTCCACCTCGTGCTATTGCCTGGATTAAAGATAAAGAAACAGGTAAATGGAGACGTTTACCAAAAAATGAATGGCAAAAGGAAAAGGTTTCAAAAGTCGTCTATACTGATTCACGAGAGAAATCGCTTACTCAAAAAGGGATGATTTTCAGCTTAAACTGGCTGCCGATTGGCGGATTTTGTCAAATGGACGGAGAATCGGCTGAGGATAAAAGAAAAGGCACATTCGGGAACGCAAGTTTTTGGGCTAAAACCAAAATTTTATTTGCGGGCGTAGCGATGAATTGGCTGGCGGCCTTTGTTATTTTTACAATATTAGCTTGGACAGGAATGCCAGTTTTTCTAGATGGACAATTTGAAATACCAATAGACACTCGAACCGAATCAACTCCTGTAGAAATCGGAACAGTTGCGGAAGATTCACCCGCTAAGCAAGCTGGAATACAAAGCGGTGATTATATTATATCTGTAGACGGAAATGAATTTATGCACGCTAGCGAGATAATAGATTACAACGAAAAGCATGCTGGACAAGAAGTTGTTTACAAAATTTATCGGCAAGGAGCAAAAGATTGTAATTGTGACAAAAACGAAACGTTTGTGGTTAAATTAAATGAAAATAACGCACCATACCTACTTGGAACCTCCATGATAACTACCCAGTCATTATCTTATTCAACCTGGTCTGCTCCCGTTGTCGGTGCGGGATTAACTTTGCAGCTAACTGGTGAAACCTTTAAAGGTGTCGGAATGATGCTTTGGAATTTAATTTCAGGAGTCGGTGCACAATTTAGCTTTGACGCTGGGGTACGTGAAAGTGGGCAAGAAGCCATATCGA
>CAMPBO010000009.1 GCA_946638615.1 uncultured Candidatus Saccharibacteria bacterium
ACTTAATGGACAGTACTAATGGTATTACACTCAGTCTAGATCTATATAGAAATACTTATACACTGGTAGTGCACGGAGATGGTACTATTGCTGCCGCTTCTACTACTACTACCGCAGTACACGGCTCCAATTATTACAGATGGGGACAAGAAGTAAGTTTATCTGCTACTAAGGCAGCCAATACGACTTGTAAATCTTATGGTACTATTACTTGGAGTCAGCTTTGGAATACTACTGTCATACAGATGGGTCACGCCCAGGGGACATTTGCCCCATCTGCGACTGGTAATAATGTTACTTTTGTTATGGGTAAAGGCAATGCTGCTGTTACTGCTACGTCTGCTGTGTCCAATGTAGCTCAAACTATCACCCTATCCAAAGGTACTGGTGTATCTAGTATAAATATTGGTGGTGCTAACTATACTGGTAGTAGTGTAAGCTTAACTTGTGGTACATATAATATTTCTGGTAATTATTCTTCTGGCTATGAATTCTCATCCTGGTCTAAAACAGGAAGTGTAACCATAGCTAGCACCTCTTCTGCTACTACCACTATGACTGTGACTGGGCCAGGGACACTAACATTAAATGCAGCGAGCAGTGAGTCTTATCTCCAAAACTTCACCGCCTCTACTTGCTCTGGGTTAACACTAAATACTAATTACACTTTTTATGACTCCCGTGACGATAGCGACTATACGGTAGCTAGATTGGCAGACGGCAACTGTTGGATGACCCAAAACTTAAGACTAGGTAAAGGTAATGGCGAAGTTATCGCCCTAGACAGCACCAATTCAGACCTCCCATCTGGTAGGACCTTCAACCTTAAGGCTAGCGGTATGGGCAGTAACCAGCCAAACGCTTCTGGTGACTGTAATGTGGGCGACTGGTACCCAGATACCACCGCAGAATATTATGACGTTTCGCACCTTTGCATTAACACTGATGATACAGAAACTTACGGTGTCTATTATAACTGGTATACTGCTACAGCTGGTACTGGCACTTATGATGTAGGAGAAGATGAAGATGCTGTTGGTTCTATCTGCCCTAAAGGTTGGAGATTACCACCAAATGAAGGTAATAAGAGTTACTATAATCTTTTAATTACTACATTGCACTTAACTAATAGTACTGCTTATGCTACTATGCAGAATCCCCCTTACAATTTCCCTCTTTCCGGCTACACATACGGCGAGGGCATCAGCAATGTCGGCGACGACGGCGACTTTTGGTCGTCTACCGCCGGCGATGAGGAGCTCGCCTACCGTCTGAACTTCGGTTCATCCTACCTCGATCCTCAGGACTACGACGCTAAGGGCGACGGGGACTCAGTCCGTTGCGTGTTCAGATCTTAGTCCCTCGCTTCACTGTTCCTGTCAGTTCTCTTCCTAAGACTTCCTGAACTGGGAGAAAGATGTAGTTGATAAAACATAAAGATTTGAAATTAGGACTAATATAATACCTTGCGGAAGTTAGAAATAAGTTAAATTGATAGTCTTGTCTCAACCAGGCCGGTTGCGACGTTTCTGACGATGAGGTCGACACCGTTTGAGGCGCGTTCGACGCGGTGGGTGACCCAGCCAGACGAATTACGAATTACTAGTGAGTTTGAAAGTAAACTACCCTCAATGTATAAAGTGCCGTCTGAGGAGCGACTAATTAAGCCGTTTCTCAAAAGCATTTCTTCCACATACGCCATTAAACCTCCTTTATTTTAAACAAGTGTAGTCTCTAAAAACCAAAAATGCAAGCATGGGCGGTATTTTGTGGTATAATAAAGGTGGAAATTTATTAAATTTGATTTTATTTGTTAAATCGTTGGTATCAGGAAAATACCAACAAAAACAATTAGAAAGGGCGATATGGAAATAGTAATCCCAATTGTTGCCGCCGTGGTGGGGCTAGTTGCTGGGGCTGGCGGGATTTTTGCGTACAACAAGAAGAAGGAAAATGGAGGGAAAAACAAAGCCGATGATCTAGTGAGGAAGGCAAAACATGAAGCAAGCGAAATTGTTTTGAATGCTAAGAAGGAGGCTGCGGAGATTACCGAGAAAAATCAAGCCGAGGAAAATGACCGTCGTAAAGAATGGAAAAAGACCGAGAACCGTTTGGCAGAAAGAGAAACGACTCTAGATGCCAAGTTGGATCAGCTTGAGAAAAAATCCGAAAAACTAAATCGCGAAGAAAAGGAAATTGAAGAACTCAAAAACGAGATTCGGGACATTCGCGTAAAACAACACGAGAAGTTGGAGAAGATTGCAGGGCTTTCTAAAGCGGATGCGCGTGATAAATTGATGAAAATGACCGAAAACGATATCAAGCAAGATTTGGCAGGTTTGATTGTGAAAGAGCAAAAAGAAATCAAACACGATATTGATGAGACAGCGCAAGCACTACTACTTACAGCGATGGAAAGAATGTCGTCTGAGGTTACAGCAGATCGAACGATTACAGCTCTGAAGCTTCCTGATGATGACATGAAGGGGCGCATTATTGGTAAAGAAGGGCGTAATATTCAGGCACTTCAGCGTGCGACTGGTGTTGATATCATGGTGGACGATACGCCAGGCATGGTGGTTTTGTCGTCGTTTGACCCGATTCGTCGGCAGGTGGCGCGGTATGCGCTTGAGCGTTTGATGAAAGATGGACGGATTAATCCTTCATCGATTGAGGAAGCGGTAGCAAAGGCCGAAAAGGAAATTGAAAAAGAAGTAGTGCGAGCTGGTGAAGATGCTGCACGCGAAGTAGGGGTAGTGGGGATTCCGCGAGAAATTTTACACCTTCTAGGTGAGCTTAAATTCCGTACTTCGTATGGGCAGAACGTGCTCCTACATTCGATCGAGATGGCACATGTAGCTGGTATGATTGCGGAAGAAATTGGTGCAGATAAAAGAATTGCAAAGACTGCGGCACTACTTCATGATATGGGCAAAGCAGTGACACATAAAATTGAAGGCAAACATGCCGATATTGGTGCCGAACTTGCAAAGAAATATGGTATGAGTGATGAAATTGTGCACGCGATTGCGGCGCACCATGACGATATTGAACCAACTACACCAGAAGCGATTATTGTAAAAATTTGTGATGCGATGAGTGCTGCACGTCCTGGTGCTAGGAATATTTCGGCGGAGAACTTTGCGGAAAGAATGCGCGATCTTGAAAACATTGCTACTTCGTTCCCTGGTATTGACAAGGCTTATGCGATTTCGGCTGGGCGTGAGATTCGGGTGATTGTAGAGCCAAAGACGATTGATGATTTGTCGGCTCTTAAGCTCGCACGCGATATTGCAAACAAAATTGAAGCAACGATGTCATATCCTGGTGTGATTAAGGTGAATGTGATTCGTGAGACGCGTGCGGTGGAATATGCCAAATAAATTTCGCCCGGGGCTAACGTACGAGCCGAAAAAATGTTGGGTGGGGGAAGAGCAAAAGATTTGTTATGACACTTTTGAAGAGGCAGAAGTGGCGGCGAGAGTGGCGGAATATGAACATGGTATTTCGGGACTTTCGGTTTATAAATGCGAGTATGGGAATCACTGGCATTTGACGAAAGGCGGAGCAATGAAGGGTAGCGTAATGAAGAATGACGATAAAATGTAAGGTAATGGAAGGTAGTAACTAATGGCGCGAGATTTAAAAATTGGTAGGATTTATCGGCATTTTAAGGGGGACTTGTATTTGGTGGAAGACGTTTGTATTTATTCGGAAACAGAAGAAGAGTTGGTGCTTTATCGGGCGCTTTATGGAGAGGGGAAGTTGTGGGCGCGGCCGCTTAAAATGTTTTTGAGTGAAGTTGACCATGTTAAATACCCAGAAGTGAAGCAAAAGTATCGGTTTGAACTAATGGAAATTGAAAGCAAAAATCGTGCATAGTATAATAAATATATGAATAATGAGATTGAGGCGCAATTTTTGAATATCAACAAAAATGAAATACGGGAGCGCTTGGCGGGGATTGGAGCGAAATGCGTGAAGTCAGAAGTTCTGATGAGACGAGTGGTGTTTGACACAGGGCCACACAGTTTTGCTAGGGTGCGAGATGAGGGCGCTGGCAAAATCGTGATGACTTATAAGAACGTTTCGGATGATAAATCTATCATGGGAACAAAAGAAGTGAACGTGGTGATAGATGATTATGAAAATGGCGTGATGTTTATGCGTGGGTGTGGGCTTGAAGAGAAGGCAGAGCAGGAGTCGCTACGCGAGACTTGGGTTTATGAGCTGATTGATGCAAATGGTACGGATCCTGATGGCAAGCTTGGTGAGGTGGAAATCTGTATCGATACGTGGCCGTGGATTCCGACGTTTATAGAAATTGAGGGGCCGAGCGAAGAGGCTGTTTGGAAAACGGCGGAGGTGCTGGGACTTGATAAAGCTACCGCGAAGTTTGGCTCGGTAGATACGACTTATGAGTATTATTACGGTGTGGATCCGGATGTGGTGAATTTGCATACGCCGAAGATTTTGTTTGAAATGGAACCGCCAGAGTGGGCAAGGAAGCGGATTAGGTAAGATTATAGTATGATCATTACTGTGAAGGTGAAGCCGGGGGCGAAGGTGGGGCCGAAGTTGGAGCGGCTTGAAGATGGAAGTTACGTGGCGTTTATCCGTGCGCGGGCACATGATGGGGAAGCAAACGCGGCGCTCGTGGAGCTTTTGTCGGATTATTTTCATGTGGCGAAGAGCTTGATTACGATTAAAAGCGGTGCGGGGTCGAGAGTAAAGGTGGTTGAGGTACTTGGTTGAGCAGGGGTGATTTATGGTGCTGAGCTTTTGGGTGCTGAGCTTGGCCGGGGGTGCGGTTTTTTGGGGTTAGACTTGAAAAAATAGCTTTTTTATGATATAATTAGAAGAGATTTTGGGCATTAAAAAGGAGTGTGATTTTTTGGATTTTGAGCAGGAAATAAGGATAAGTAGTACGTTCTCTGAGGAAGAGGAGAGGGCCTATATCGAAAGAATAACTCGTGGAGACATTGATCTTGCGGAGTTAAAAAAAATGGCTTTGTGAAAAATTGCGTATTGAGGGTCGGAGGTGGAGAAGGAGTATTTACAAGCAACGGGCTGATGGCCGAAATGGAAAATCGAAGGAAGGGAGGATCTTTTATAAAAGTAGCTTGAATATTTTAGATGCCAAACGGAAAGCCGGTAAGGTTGACGCCATAAAGCGTATGCATGGCTTGGCTGTTGCTATTAGTCTAGGAATTCCGGCAGGAATTGTATTTAGAAGCCGGTTCGTCATTTGTGACGATGGGAAATACGAGTATCTTTTGGGGGTCTATGACCCTAGGATAGGGCAAAACCGTCATGGGCATTTAGCTATTGATGACAGGGGATTTTGTTATTATTTACGTGTTCCGTTTGGTGACCATAGGGAGAATAACAGGTTCAGACCGCCGGTCCCCGTATTAGAGGCAATAGAAAGGAGATATCCGCCAGTTTTAAAATCGTAGTCCTTGAAAAAACGGAGCCTATTTGGCTCCGTTTATTTTTTTGGGGAGGTATCGTGGAGTTATGTGAGCTTTTGGGCTGGGGTTATTCCATTCTGCGATTGCGAGTTTTTTGAGCTTGTTGATGTCAATTTTGGTTTTGCCTTTGCCTTTGCCTTTGCTGGTTTTACCTTTGTTGGTTTTGTCTTCTTGTGGTTTGAATGTGCTTGTTTTTGAGTCCGCAATTAAGGCATTGGACGAGTGCAAAATAGACATTTTGGGAACGGTCTTTGGGTGGGTTCATGCGATTTCCATGGTATGGTCCCCATATGAGCTTGCCTTTACCGTTACAATTTGGGCAAGGAATTAATTTTTCCATTTTCTACCTCTTTTCTAAAGTGCGTTTTATATATTATAACATAAATTATGAAATATGTACAGTTTGGCGACTAGTTATGGGGGATATTGCCCAATAATTGACTTCTCAAAAAATGAAATATGTGGTATAATAGTAAGAGTGAGCGGGCCGGTAGCTCAGCTGGTTAGAGCACGAGCCTCTTAAGCTTGGTGTCGTGGGTTCAAGTCCCACCCGGCTCACCAAATGAATTAGAGTTAGAATTTGACTCTTTTTTTGTCGCGATAACTAGAAACCAATACGATAATATTGATTTTTAGATAGTTTTGTGATATAATAATAGATGGAGCGGTTTTTATCGCTACTGTTGATCTTTAAAAGGAGTTGATTAAAGATGACGAAAAAACACGTCTGGAGAGTCAAAAAAGAGTATTTCCGTCAGCTCAAAAGCGGAGAAAAGAGCCTTGAAATCCGCGTAGGTTATTCGCAGATTAAAAAGGTTCGTCAAGGCGACACTATAACCTTCGAGAATTACGGCCTAAATGAATTTGACGTAAAACGGGTTGCTGTTTACGACGGCTTCAAGAGAATGCTCGAGGTTGAAGGTGTTGATCATGTACTTCCTGGTATGACTTTTAATGGAGCGCTTCGCACACTTCAGGAAATCTATCCAAAAGACAAAGAGTCGCTTGGAGTATATGTGTTTGAATTAAAGTTCAAAACAGACGAAGAACCTTCTCGTGAGTTTTATAAAGCTTCGGATTTACTCAAAGCTGGCGAAAACAAGAAATTCGCTAAAATTATTGAGGAAGCTTATATGATAACCGACTGGATTTGCAAAGATTATCCCGACCATTGCGACCACTTTTTCAGCAAGTATATTCCCGGTATCTTCGATGGCGAACGCGAAATTATTACGTGCTATATCGATAATAAAATTGCGGCAGTCGCAATTCTGAAAAAGGATACTGAAGAGCGGAAAATCAGTACGCTTTTCGTAAAGCCCGAGTATCAGAAGCGTGGAATCGCTACCGAACTACTTGAGAAATGCTTTGCATGGCTCGAAACAACTCGCCCAGTCATTACAATCGCTGACTACAAACTGGATCAGTTTGCTAAAGTTATCGAAAAATATGGTTGGACTGAGACGGAAGTTCTTGCCGACGGTTATTACAATGATCACTCTCGCGAACATGTTTTCAACGGCTAATCTCTCAACAAAAAGCACCCTCGAAGAGGGCGCTTTTTTATTATCCTTAAAGCATCTTCAAGCGAATACCAACAACTCCATACTCTGCTTGTTTTTCTGGAGTATAGAACTCACTAAGCACACTAAGTAGCTCTTCCTTTGTCATGGAAGCATCGGCAAGAATAGAAATGTCGAAATCTTCAAACAAGTCCTTAAAGGAGTTGTAGCGGAGAAGACCGATAACTTCAGCTTTTAATTTATCATTTTCAGATTTAGAGAATTCAATAATATCTCCAAGCTCTATCTGACTTCGTTTTTCATCATAAAGGCGAAGCTCGATACGTTTCGTCCCTTCTTTCATAAAATCGAAGTATTTTGGTTGCAAATTCATTTCATGTGTTTTCATATTTTATATTATACCATGAATTCTCTTTCGTTGACACTGTGTTATGAATATTTTATAAAATGTTTACATTATCTTGATTTAGGACTACATTTACTCCAGTAACTTTTAAAAGTTCGAATGGAGCGAAGCGACATCCCTATCTTTTTGCCTGCAAAAGTATACCTCAGAACTCGCACGGCATCAACACCGGGTAGTCCTTTTTAGGTATAACCTTGATCTTAGCCGTATATTCGGGGTGGTCAATACGCTAGTTAACAACCATGTAAAGCCGAGCAAGGTAGTCTTCTTGCCACTCATCACAATTTGCTTCAGTGGGAGCTTTTTGTCGTGGGGTTAGGATTTGGTTTCTTGGAGCCATTTGGCGAGGTCGTCGATGGCGTGGCCGTAGTAGGAGGCTTTGAGGGCGGGATCTACGTCGCCGATTTCGGAGAGGGTGCGGGTTTCGCCGTCTGGGACGAAAAAGAAGTCGTGCCAGCGGCCGTCTTTACCGCGGGCGGATTTTGCGATCTCACCGGTGCCGCCGTCTTTGAAAATAACTGGCTCGCCGCTTGGTTCGCAGTAGGCGAAGCAGTGTTCGATGCGGGCTTTGCGGTTGAGTTCGTTTTCGAAGAGTTTAAGGAATTTTTCGACGCCGATTTGTTTGTCGAAGTACGCGTTGTAAGGGCCTGGCAGGCCGCCGAGGGCTTCGATATAGAGGCCGGTGTCGGATTTGATGCAAGGCTTGTTTAGTTTGTCGGCGGCATAACGGGCGGAGAAGCCGGCGACTTCGGCGCAGGTTTTGGCTTGGATTTCGTAGATTTCAAAATCCGGGTTCATGGCTTCGACATCGAGGCCGTACTTGTCGCATGGGACGATGCGGGTTTCACGAAGTTTGAATGGGTTGGTGGTGAGATATATTAGTTTCATGGCGGGCCTTTTTGTTATTATAGCATGGAGGTGGGGTGGAATATGTTTAGTACAGTGATTTTTCATGTATTATAATATAAGAAAGGAGTTTCTATGGACGTAAATGGTAAATTTAATAAATTGACTAGCATACAAAAAGAAGCTTATATTGTTAAAGCTACGCTTAAGGCGTTACAAGAGCTTGGTGGTCATGCGGAGCGTTCGGAAATTCGGGAACGAGTGTTGGATGCCGATGATGAGCTTGCAGAATTTTCTAAAATTATACGCGTGAGCAAAAAAACAAATATTGAGTGGAGTCCGTTTGCTTATAATTTTAATTTTGCCTTTAAAGATTTGCAGATTGCTGGATATGTAACATATGAACGTAGAAATCCAGTGGTGAGTTTGACGGAAAAAGGTTTGAATATGGATTGGGCGAATTTTGATGTGGACCGCGATGTGATGAAAGTGGCGGCGGGTTTTTGGGAAGAACGAAAAAATAAGGAAGGTGTTAGCAAGGATGACGAGCATGAAGCTGTGCAAAATTCTAAGAATATGGATTTAAATGATGAGTATTATGAGAAATTTAAAGTACAACTACTTGAAGCAATTTCAAAAATGTCGCCTAGAAAATTTGAGTCGTTTTCGCGCGAACTTTTAAAAAATATGAATATCGAGTTTACATCGAAGGGGACGCAAATTAGCAATGATGGCGGAATTGACGGGCATGGTTATGCGAGGACGAGCAATTATCAGACGCAGAGGGTAGTGATTCAATGTAAGAGGTGGCAGGGGAATGTTGGATCGGTGGAAATTGATAGATTCTTGGGAAGCATGAATAAATTTCAGGCGGATTATGGGATTTTTATTACGAGCGGACGATATACGGCTGCGGCGCGCGAGGCGGCGAGGGCGGGGACGCCGATTACGTTAATTGATGGTGATGAGCTGGTGAGGCTGGTGGTGAAATATAAGTTGCATATTTATGAAGTAAAGTCGTATGCGTTGGATGAGTATTATGATGAGTGAAAATAATTCGAAGGTAGTCAATATTAAAAACTTTTGGGACCGTGGTTGATTTTATCGAGATACTCTTCAATCGCTTTTTCGACGATGGCGGTTTTCGGAATCATGGTTTCTTCGGAATACGAATTGAGCTTATCGGCAATATCTTGTCTAATTTTACAATTCACGAATTCCCCGTTCTTTTTTGCGCGTGCCATAGCTATACTGCCAATTGTAATTTTGATATTGTCGATTCAGCTTCTTTGAATTGCTTTCGCATGTAATTTTCCATGTATTGCCAATCGGGTTCGTTATTCGCGTCAATTGGTAATCTAATCACCTGCTCTTTAACTTTGTCCCAAGTACATTTATCATCCCATCCGAAATATTGTTTAATACATCTCTGGATAACACAAGCCATATATTGCAATACTAATTCAGATTTTATATTATACCTACACTTAACTAAATACGAATCCCAAAGAACACCAGTTTTTTGAGGCTGTGCATAAACATCGCCCGTTGCAATTGCTCCATTACTTACAATATCGATGGTCATTTCTGCGGAATCCCATTCGTCGGGTCTTCCGTAAAATTGAATACCGTTATTAAAGTGTTTTGCGTTAGTGAGTGGTAGTGAAAATTCTTCGGTTTGAACTTCTGAACAATCGATGGCTTTATTAAAATTGGCTTTACGACGTCTTAAGGTAAGTTTATCGAATAAATCACCAACTTTGAATTTCCCCCATTCACTAATATCAATTAGTTGTTTTGTGTCATCGACTTTTTTAAAATCCCCAAGACTCTTTTTAGATGTTTTCATTACAGCTTTCATATAAGATTCCATATAATCCCAATCAGGTCGACCATCCATTGCTGCAGGGAGCCTTATTAAAGTATCAAAAACTTTTCCATTTTTTGGCTTATCTTTAAAATCATACTTCTTTTGTTCTTGTTGTAAAACAGAGCAAATAAACAACCCATTGTATTCATTTAAAAATGGAGAATATAAAACTTCGACATCAGTAGACACCGCGAGGTCGTTTTTATGATAAAAACAATCGAAGCATTTACCATTAGTGGATACGGTTATACAGTTTCCGGCAATTGTGTCTTCATCACAATAATAAGACACGCCATTATTATATGATGAAGATGTTACGAATTCAATAGAACCTTCTGAAGCGGGTTTTTTTGAAAATTTATTTACTTTTTGAAAAGGGAATAAATCACCGACACAAAACTCTTTCCAGGCACTTGTATTAATCATATCGGCTACCTTGACTTACTAACCTTAATATTGATACTAGTATCATTGGATGATACCTCACTACTATACAAAACAGCATTGAGCAGTTTCTCGCCAAACTCTTTGGTATTAATACCATTCTTGAAGCAGATATAGTCCATAGCAGTCTTTTTGAAATCTTCCTCTGATATCTCAAAGGGCTTTTCAGGCATCTGATACGATAGATGTTTATCAGATTTTATCCATTGATCGGTGTGATATTTCTCATCCCTTTGTTTATAAATAGCATCGATCCAATAGTCTTCGATCGCTTGCCATTTATTTTTTACATCATGTCTTCCTTGGTTTTTCACAGTTTCAAGACCGTCATCTTCCATATAGCAGGCAAATATCTCTTGATTATTTTGTGGTTCCCATGCAGTAAATACAAAGACTGAGGTTGTTATCCCCACACCAAAGAACAAAGGCTCTGGCAGTTTAACTATTTTAGTAAGCCTATGGTATTTTAGAATATGATTAATTGCTGTCTTTGAGACCTTTTCGAGTTTTTTATCTGGCAAAATAAACGCACATTGCGTCCCTGGTTTAACATTATCAAGAACATTTTTTACGATTTCGATACAACCATATTTATTCTCATACGGTGGGTTCATCAATACTTTTGTAATTGGTTTTGAGGCAATCCAACTACAGGCTTTCTCGCTTCTAGTGTCCATCTGCTCAAGGTTAGTTTTACCATCTTTATGAATCATCATATTTGCACAGGCTAAAGCATAAATTTCACGATCAAACTCAATACCGAATAGATGCTCTCTTCGTATTTCCCGTGCCTTGTTCGTTTCATATCCGCCAGCCTGTTTCATCATATTGCTCATAGATTTGACAAGAAAACCCCCAGAACCACAACAAAAATCACCAACATAATCATTTTCGGTCACGCCGATCAAACGATACATAAACGAAGTTATATGTTCAGGCGTGAATATTTGCCCCGCTTCGGATTTCTTTTTGTAACGGTTGAACTCATTGAAGAAAATACCCATCACGTCTTCACCACGCCATTCATTCGAATTAATACAATCGGAAATCTCACAAACACAATCAATAAAGTTATTGATTGCTGTTTGGTTTTCTGAAATATTCATTTTGATCTCAGAAAATACATCAAGCAGAATTTTTATTTTGGAGTTTTGGTTTTTATCGGCCTCGAGTGAATTTGAAAGGACATCAAAGACACGACCACGAAATACATTGTAGCCCATGTCTTTTACGTTTTTAAGTTTTGCTCCATATCTTTCAGCTACCAAAGCACAGGCAGTAAAAATCATGCGATGATATAGATTTTTAATTCCGAACTCAGTATGAAGATTGTTATTAATACGTGCAGTAATTGTATAGATTTTTTCTTTATCGAGAGCTTGATTATTAACAAGGTTAATATAATATTTTTTGTTTTGAATTTCATTAGGAATTTCAATAGGTTCATTATTCAAAAAACCAAGAGCTTCATTGCCATTGTGTAGAATGCCTACCACTTTAGAGTAGCCATTATTCATGAGAATAGTGCAATTCTTTTTGATCTCATTTATACACTTTTGAGATTCAATATCTTCATTGCTATTTTTTGTTTCAAGCAAAATAGCCACTGCATTTTTATTTTCGGGGATATACCAACCATCAGGTTTATCATTAATGCCAGCAAACCCCAACTGATTAAAAGTTGTAAGCTGACCAGTACCTTGCTCAACATTTTGTTCTTGGGTATTAAAGCCGAGAGCGATTTTGTCTGCGTCACGAACTTCGTCTTCTGTTTTGAATTTTGCCATGTTTATTTTTATCCTTTTATGACCTTTTCTAATGTAATAATATCACAAAGCATAACAATTTTGTATATTTTTGTAATGTTTTTCCGAAAGTCCATAATATTTTGCCATTTTCGTGTCAAGAAAAAATCCCACCCCTATTTTCTGCACAATAACTTTCAAAACCCGATTGTGTCCAAGTGGACGCTATCTATTGACTAAATGATAGAATGTTTTGTTAGAATCGTTGCCATAATGGTTAATATCTTCCGGCTCGGCCCAAAGCGAGAGCTTGTGTACGCGCCATTTACCGATGAAGAACATCTGAACTATCGCGTCATTTACGTCGCGGTTATTTAGCGCGCGCGGAATGTATGCGAGGGAAAAGTAGTACCATTTGTCGTCTTCGGCGTCTAACCTCGCAAAAACGCGCTTACCGCGCCCCAAAAGGCGCACATCGAAGCGCTGTGCTAGTGTTTCTAGGGAATAAGTCTTTAATTCGTGGATCGCATCACGAATAGGTGATTCTGTTAACTCCATGCGTTCAAACTTATCGTAATCGCGCGAATTAAATCTGCCATTATGCTCGAGCATGAAGCTTTCAAGTTGCCGAACGGTTACTGGTATTGGCTCGCCGGGTTTAGTTTTCCTGAATGGTCGGTGTTTTGCCATGATAACCTCGTTTCTTTTTTAGAGGTTGCGCCTATACAGGCGGTATCAGCGTGCTTTACCAATCTGCTAGTACAGTTTTATCTACTTTGACGCCATATTTTTCAAGCACGCTTATATCCGGTGCCAAGCCAATTGCTTTCCTTAGTTTTACAATACTCTTATTCTGGATGTAATCGGAATCGTATATCTTGCGTTTTACTACTTTTCTAATTTGAGCAAACTTATCAGTCTTAATCTTTGCTTTATACTTGAAGCTGAACCCATCTCGCCTCTTTGCTAGGAGAAAGTGGTCAGATAAGAACTCAACATATTTTGGAATGTAAATACTCTCATTATTCTTTAATGTCTCGCTGTAGCACTCTTCATAATCAGATTCTGTGACACTAACATGATCTTTTCCTCTTTTGAAATATTCGTGGTTACTGCAAGAAGAGCAAAAGATTTTTCCGCCTATTGTTTTGTTGATAATTTCATTTGACAAACATAATTTGTATTTATTTTTGATTTGCTGCTCATTATTCTGATTTTGTGACTTCAACTCTAAATAAACACATCGCTCACACACAGTATCAAGCAATAATTGAGAAGGAAATAATTCGCCTAAATTGAAACTCATTTTGCGCTCAGGTCCAACACTTCATTTAGGTGCTCATTCCCACCGAGTGTTGCTCCGAGCTTTTTCATTGGTTCAGTACCGTATGCGATCTTCGTCAATTGTGATGGCGTAAGGCCGCCTAAGCTGTTAAGCAGTTCGTCTATGATATCTTTGTTATTGTCCTCGAACTCTATTTGTTTACTCTCCGGAGCGATATTATATTCGAGAAATGGCTCGCCGCTAGCTAGAGTTCTAAGAGTCGCTACTATCTTGTTTTCCGCTAGTAGTTTCTCAATAGCATCCTTGATGGCCGCGCTGTAAGGACCATAATAGTATCTAACATAGTTAATATTAGTTACTTTTTCTCGGCCATCAGAAATACAAGTCAGGTCAATCAAATACAAGAATTTAGTAATGCTTGTTACTGTAGCAAGATGAATATTATCTATGATATACAAGATAAGATCAAGTGTCTTTTGGTCGCATTTGCCAACGGTTTGTCTAGACATAATAGTAATTCGCTTATGGTTAATTTGATTATAACACATTCGCACCTAAAGTTATGTAGGCTTTAATTATCTCATATCGTTGTAATTTTTACAATCATAATCGCATTGACGTTGTTTCTCTTTTATTTTCTTCATTGTCATCGTTTTAGGCCTCTGCGGCTCCAGTAAAGCCATATTTCCTTAAAAGTTCGAATGGAGTGCAAAGCACGACATCCCCATGGAGCGAAACGACATCCCTATCTCTTTGCCTGTATATCTATGCCTCAGAACTCGCACGGCATCAGAATAGGGTAATCCTTTTTAGGTATAACCTTGATCTTTGCAGCGTATTCGGGGTGGTCGATACACCAGTCTACAACCATGCAAAGCTGAATAAGGTAGTCTTCTCGCCCCTCACCGAATAAAGATGCATGTAATATATAGCAATTAAAACATCACTGATCATGATATAATTTAATTATGCACAAGGTAAACATATTGCTTACAGAGGCTAATGGTAATCTTTCTGATAGCAGGGAGATAATTATAGATGCTGTTAAAACTGCCGAAGAATATGTATTTCCAAAACTTAAAGTCGATTGGGATATTGATGTGCTAGTAACTAACCGTTTGTACGATATTATCATCCCAGAAGACGGAGTCGGTGGGCGCACTAGGACTTCTGACTTCATTGAATTCGCCATTAACGAAGAAAAAGCAACCAAGAATTTGATTTCTGAAATGGTGGCGCATGAACTTTGCCACGCCGCTCGCTGGGGTAAAAACGATGAGTGGATTAATTCTTTATTCGACGGTATGATTAGTGAGGGTATTGCAACTTATCTAGAAGCTGAGTTTGTCAAAGACCGAGAAGAAAAAACAGTCTTTATCAAAACAATCCTTGAACGAACAGATGATGAGAGCAAAAAGATTCTCGAAGAGCTTCGCGATCAATTAGATTCCAGTTATTACGATTACAATACTATATTCTTCAATGGCAACGATAAATTACCACGCTGGTCGGGTTATTCACTTGGATATTATCTAGTTAAAAAGTATCTCGAAAAAACAAATAAAAAAATCGAAGATGCTTTCGCTGATAAATATGCAGAATTCAAGATTGCTTTGTAGATGAAAAAGCACGGATGTAAACCCGTGCTTTTTGCTGGACTCTAGCCCTTAGGCAACATTAATGTCCTTTTTAGGTATAACCTTGATCTTAGCTGTGTATTTGGGGTGGTTAATACACTAGTCCGCAACCATGCAAAGCCGAATAAGTATGTCTGGTCGCCCCTTACCAAATGAGAACCTCGTCTATTCATGTGTAGGTGTTCGTTTGGTGTCTTTTTTGATTGTTTACAAGAATTTTTTTAGTATGTTTTTTTACATTAAGAATTTGTTTTTGTATCGATTTATTGGTAACGATTTTATTACAATCATTTTCATATGTATCAAGGTGTTTTTTATTAATATCGCCTTTAGTGTTATGGCGTGTTCCTCTAATCTTTTTAACTTTTCTGTAGTGATTCTCGATAGTGGAACTCCTAATTATTATTCTGTCTAGATTTATATAAAAGCCTAAGTATTGAATAAATTCTTTATTTTTCTTGTAATTTGATACGTACTTTCTTGTAATGTCCCTAAAGATTTTGGCTCTTGAGTTAATATAAAAAGCTTCGGTTTTATTTGTTCCTATTTCTAGCCTATAATTTTTTATTATTTTTGAAACAAAACAATATATTGCATGCGCATTTCGAGATGGTACGATGATTAAAATATCATCACAATACCTTCTATATAAAGTATGTCCTTCGATCGACGACAGTTTTGATATAACGGATTTATCGAAGTCGTATAAATATATGTTCGAGAGTATATCACTGATAGGTGTTCCCTGAGGAATACCATAGGATTTTTTGTTTTTATGTATATATTTTGTGTCGCGTATTAGTTTATTATATAATTCTGGCTTATCCCAACTTTTTGTTCCGAGCAATTGCTCTGCATCCTTAGCAAAAATATATCTATATTTTGTAACATTTTTTATGATTGTTCTTAGGTTGCCCATCGGAATATCATTCAAAAATGGTGCTAGGCTCGATTTTAACAACGCGTGGTCAATATTATCAAAGAATCCTTTAATATCAATACATAACACTACGTGGTCTTCCATCTGATGTAGAGAATTATATAAATCATTTGCGAAATAAATGTTTGACTTATTCTTGTTATTTTGTGGAGTAACCGGTATTCTTCTGTAGCCTAGTATACAGTTGTTTAGGGGCGTATTTTTAATGGCAGATTCATAATTTCTCTTTAATAGGAAAGCGTAGAATGACATAACGCAAGAATCTCTATGGGATGCGTACATTATAGGTCTTTTTTTCTGTTTTATTACGAGTTCGTTTTGTAAATTTTTTGTATAGCGTCTTTTTTTCTGATCGACTCTTAGAAGGGGCCAAAATTTATATGTAGATAGGTTAGAAGAAAGAGAGAGATCATCTCTGTATCTGCCATTTTGTCTATAATTTGCTAATGAATTTTTGCTGTCAAAATGTCGGTAAGCAGAATTTAGACAACTTTTTCTTTTTGTTGTTTGAAATTCAAGCCATTCATCAATTAATTTGTCATCCATAAATACAACATGAAATTGGTAAGTCCTCGCCCGCACCAGGTTATTAACGGTCTTACCAATACTACGATAATCGTATTGCGTCACTGTTGAGGTGCGAAGTTTCACATGAAGAAATTCAAGTTATATAATAAACTTATGAAGTCGATTATACTTAAACTTCTAGAACGTTTCTTGAAACATTCATTGGACCGAGGTCCAAGTGGATTCTCAAGAATAAACCTTAACATCAGTAATTATATTGTAATAACCAAAGAAAGGTATTGACGCCTGTATCCTATTTAAGCTTGAGCTCGACGCAAGAGCTCGTACACCTCTGCGTTAAGGATGACACTATTGTACCTCTTGTTTGGTCTTGTGTCAACTTTATTGTTTTAATATAAGCGTTATGCGCTGTGTTGATATTCTTCGATGTTGATATTAGGTATTTGTGTTCATGATCCATGTGATTATTTTTCATCGTTGCCTAGTCTATGATTCCCATTAATCATCCAATGCCCCCTCACCAAACGAAGGAATTATTGAACCCGCCGCAAGGCGGTGTTTTTTATAGCCCTTTTACGGTTGTTTTCACTATTTCTGCTAACTTTTCTTTATTGTCGACATCTTCCACAAAATACATCGATTTCGCGCCGTCGTACGGAATTTCTTCAGTCATCTTATATTGTTCGTTTTCTGGAACAATCTTTACGAGCAAACGGTCGTCATAAATGCCACCAAATAGGACGCCGGCAGAATATAGTAAAAACTCGCCCATCATTGGCCGACAAGTAATATCAGGCACTTCTGACAGTTGTTCTAAGATAAAATCGCGATATTCTTTGGTGCTTGCCAATTTATTTCTCACAATTCTTTTTATGCGCTTTGAGCTTTTTCATTGCCCAGTCGTAGTGGGAAGATAGAC
>CAMPBO010000010.1 GCA_946638615.1 uncultured Candidatus Saccharibacteria bacterium
ACTTAATGGACAGTACTAATGGTATTACACTCAGTCTAGATCTATATAGAAATACATATACATTAACCGTATCAGCTGGTACTAATACATCTAACCCTACTGGTAGTGGTACCTACAGATGGGGACAGGTAGTAACAGTAGGAATAACTAAAGCTACTAATGTTACTTGTACAACTTACGGCACTCCTACCTGGACTCAGAACCCTACTACTGGTACAATTGGCAATACTACTAACTCAGGCAATAACTATACTTTAAAGTATGGTATGCCCAAAGCTAATGCTACTGTTACTGCTAAATCTACCGCATCCAATGTAGCCCAGACTATTTATTTTCAGCGTAGTGGTGGCGCTTCTAGTATACTTGTTGATGGAAGCGCAATTAATAATTTTGTGGGGGGGCTAGCGCGAGTTGATTTAACTTGTGGTTCTTATAATGTTTCTGGTAGTTTTTCTTCTGGTTACGAATTTGGCAGTTGGAGCGCAGCTGATGGTGTAGCGGTGGCTAATGCCAATGCTAGTTCTACTACAATGACTGTTACTGGTACTGGGTCATTGAGTTTGACAGGAAAGCAGAGCAAACTTTGGTTCCAAAATGCCACTTCGGCCAACTGTGGTACTACCATGTATGATAATCGTGGTACCGATGCCTATAAAAACATTGCCTATACTACTGCCACCATTAATAATCTTTGTTGGATGACTAGGAACCTAGACCTGCCTGGTGGCACCACCCTCACTCCAGCCGACTCCAATGTGAAATCTAACTATACTCTCCCAGCCTCTAGTACCACCGGCTTTAGTGATGACTATCCCGCCTACGTCTATAATAGCAACAGTACTACATGTGGCAATAACCAACCCTGCTATTCCTACTATTCCTATGTAGCCGCTACTGCTGGCACTAATCCATCTGGCGGAAATGCTGCCAATGACATCTGTCCTAAAGGTTGGAGACTACCTACCCAAACAGAATACAACGCTCTTAAAAACACTGGAGTTAATTTAACTACCTCACCGTTCTACGGTGTCCACGCCGGCTACTACTACAGTAGCTCACTCCTCGATGGTGGCTTGGGCGGCGTCTATTGGTCTAGTACAGCCGACGGTGCGTCGATCGCTTACTACCTGAGCTTCAGTGGTTTTACCGGCCGTACGGAGTCCGACTACAAGAGGACCGGGAGCTCGATACGCTGTGTCGCTAAATCCTAGCAAAATTTCATCCTGTCTAAGATTTAACCCTAGGCGGAATAGTGAAAATTAAAGAGGCAAAAAAACTCTTCCTAAGCGTAAATCCGCACTAAAGAAAAAATCTAACTAGCAAGAGCTAGTTAGAAACAAACCCAAAGAAGTCTTCCTAGAGGGCTTCTTTTTATGTTTTTATTCTACCGTAGATAAGGCAAAAAATCAATATATATACCATTATGTTTAAAAGAAACCTCTAAGAGGCTTCTTTTAAGATTCGGGAAATGATTACATTCTATCGATAGATTCGACGAGATAGAGGAGCGCTTCGGCGCGTTTGTTTTCGTCGAGAATTTCTTTGGCGGCTTTGTAGGCTGGTTCCAAAACGGTATAATCTTTGAGATTCTCAAAAATATCACGATAGAGATTGAATTTTTGGGTTGGATCAAGTGAGAGGCGATCGAGCAATGGCACAAGATCACGGAGGGCAGCCTCTTTGACTTGATGCATATTGAGGTTGGCGGTTTGAGTTGGAGTTTCAAATGAGATAGGCGCTTCTGGAATAGTTGGGGCTGGGGCAGGAGAAAAATCAGGCATATTAAGCTCGGGCATATTCATATGTTCAAGTGGTGCCATTGTTTCTGGTGCTGGAGGAACCATCTGTACATTGGCTTCAGGGAAAGGTCCGATCGGCTCATCGAGTTCACCAGTGTCGCCTTCTGGAATTGAAGACGGAGCGGCGACTGGGTCAGAAAAAACTGGGTCGACATTCGTTGTGTTAGTTATATCATCGATTGCTTTTTGTAGATCGTTATCTACAGTTTGATTTTGGTCCATTTTGCCCACCTTATTATTATACTTATGTTAATGATATCACGGATTATTTAAATGCGCAAGAAATTTACGATTTTATCGAGAAAATCAAGCTTGACTTCTTCCATGGGAAGGCGAGCCCCTAAATTATCTACGATTGCTTCGCCGCTACCCTCAGGGAAATAGACTTTGACGCTGGGGCTGAAGCGTTTTTTGGGAATAAGGATTGCCGAAAAATGCGAACCTTCTTTTAGGATGCCAAAAGCTTTGAAATCTTCGTATTTGTGAAGAGTATTACCTTCGGTGAGACCAGTTTTGTCAAGGGTGTATTTGATTTTGCGAGGGGGTTTGAGAGTAGAAATAAGAATAGTAACGACGCTAAGAATAATTAAAATTAAGAAAGTCCACCACTGTAGAAAAACGGCTAAGACAGAAAGAGCAGCGCCTACTATGAAAAGGCCAACATACCACCAAGTGTTATGATTTTTGACAATATATTCTTCTGCTTCCCAAGAGATATCATTTAGTTTTGCCATAAGTTGATTATAACACATCGTCGATTTTTCTGTAAAATGTGATAAAATAGGAGATGCTGGAGGGTTACCCAAGTGGCTGAAGGGGACGGTTTGCTAAATCGTTAGTCTGGAGTGATCTGGAGCGGGAGTTCGAATCTCCCACCCTCCGCCATGCCTTAGCAGGCATGCATAAAAAGCGAGATATCGTTCTCGCTATGTTCGAATCGAATCTCTCACCCTCCGCCATTCGAATTGAACCGGCATATAGAAAGACATGAAAAAGGACGCACTGAGTGCGTCCTTTGAGGTGCGAATTTGGAAAAACGGGGTTATGTCAAGAGCTGAAGGCAGGACAGTGCGGTCATATTGTAAAGGTGGGTTAAATGTGCTATAATCGGAATATGAAAAACGTTTTGAAAGTGATTTTATCTGCGATGATGGTGGGAATGATAAGCTTAACGGGGATTACTTCTGTGTCGGCGTTGACTTTGCAGGAGGGCGCACAGGCTGCAAAATGCGAGGGTTGTCCAGAAAATTTATTTGGTGATGCGGGAATTTTTAAGCAAGTAACAAACACGATTCTTTACATTGTGGGAATTGTGGCGGTGATAATGTTGATAATTGGCGGTATCAAATATGTGGTGTCGGGGGGTGATTCGAAAAAAGTAACAGATGCAAAAAACACAGTACTTTATGCGATAATTGGACTTGTGATTGCGTTTCTTGCGTTTGCGATTGTGAATTTTGTGATTTCAGCGTTGCCTTCGTCGGCGAGTTCGGAAGAAACTAGTTTAATCCTAGATTCGACTAACTGCTAAGATTCCGACGATGATGTTCGTAGCTCCAGCTTGCTGGAGTTTTTTGATGGCCGATTTCATGCTGGCACCAGTAGTCCAAACATCGTCTATGAGAAGATAGGTTGCGATTGGGTTAATTGAGATTTTAGAATTTGTAATGTAGGCCTTAACGGCTTGAGATTCACGTTGACCTTTATTGGAGCCAACCTGAACGGTATTATTAGTACGAAAAAGGAGTTTTTGAAGTTGCCAGTTATCGTGAAGCCTAGTTAAGTGTTTTGCTATTAGCGACATATGATCAAAACCACGTTCACGTAGATGCGAACTAATAGTAGGGAGTGGTACAACTATTACTGGAGTTTTGATGGTGGGTAAACAATTATTTAGTATTTCAGCGAGAGGTTTGGCGAGGGAACGAAGAGAAGAATATTTGTAATCGTGAATGAGATTGTCGATAAGTCCGACACGTTCAGAAGCGACAAAAATGGGCGGTAATTCAGAGCAATTTGGACAATAACCTGCGTGAGTGAGGTTTTTGCATTGCGGACAAAAGCTCTGATGTTGATTAATGATGTAATTTTTACAACGATTACAAAGGATATCCCCAATGCGCCCGCAACCTCTACAAGAGTGAGGAGCAATAAGGTCGAAAAGCTTAGGAAATGTTGTATTTTTTACAATTAAAGACATAATAATCTTGATTTTACTACAGACATAGTCTATAATAAAGCATAACAACATAAGTGGAGGAAATATGGCTCGTACAAACAGTGACGATTTGCTGATGGAAGATGACCTTGCTGCCGCATTTCTTGGTGGGGATGAAGAATTGGTGGCTCCAGTTGCTCCTGTGGAATCTGTAACGGATGAAGCGGCGCAGTTTGATGGCGAATCGAACGAAGATGAGTGGGAAAATACCGACGAATTTCCTGGACAGCTCGCAGTAGATGTCTATGAAACCGCCGATAAGTTAGTTGTAAAAGCTCGTACCGCTGGCATCTCGAAATCTGATCTCGATGTCAGTATTTCTGACAATATCTTGACAATTTCAGGCGTATTGTCTGGTGGTGAAGATGAGCAGACGACTAGATGGCACATTCAGGAATGTTATTGGGGTGAGTTTTCGCGAACGATTGCCCTTCCTGTACAAGTAAAGGAAGATGAAAATAGCGTAAAGGCCGAGCTTAAAGATGGCGTACTTACAATTACCTTTGAAAAGGAAAAAACTGAGGCTCCAAAAAAGATTGCAATACAATAATTTTGATTTTCTTTGAATAGACGAAGAATCTAAAACTAACTTGAGATTTATTTCCAAGTTAGTTTTTTTGATTCTGTTTTACTGGAATAAAAATAAATAAAAAAATATCCCCCAAAGAGGAAGATATTTTATAGACTTGTCTGTTATCCAATGATGTTTAAGATAACGAAGTTAACAATTGCAAAAGCGAGAACGCAGACTACAAGGCCGATGATGCCATAGAGGATAGTGTCTTTAGCTTTCTTGACTTTACCAGCATCACCAGTAGAGGTCATATATTGAACACCGCCTAGAATAATGATGATAACAGCAGCAAGACCAAGCACGCCGACAATGCCGTTGATAATATTTATTACTTGTTTATCTAAGTTAGAGTCTTGGTCAGTAATATATTCTCCAGGGTTTGCAGCAGCGAATTTAGTGATAAGTTCTTTCATTTTAATTCCTTTGTGATTAGCTTTGGTTATATTGTATAATTATTTTCTTAAAAATGCAATATCTTTTTTATCGAAAGAAGGGCAGAAGATATTTTGTCAAATAGGGAACTATAATTTGAGAATATTTTTAATAGCGAAATTGACTATTGCAAAGGCAAGAACGCAAATAATGAGACCAATAATAGCGTAAAGGATGGTGTCTTTGGCTTTTTTGATTTTACCAGGATCACCAGATGAGATCATATATTGAACCCCACCGATAACAATGAAAATAACTGCAATGAGACCTGAGACACCAATGATGGCGTTTAGGATATTAATAATAACCTTCGGTAAGGCGGTGTCGTCAGTGGTGGTGCTATCACAGCCAGCGGCTTCACGAACAGCGGCGGGGATGTTTGTGTCGTTACAATTAACTTCGGCATAGGTAGGTAATATAAATAATGTACTAAGCCCGAAAAAACTGAATAAAGCCAGAAGGGTAAGTTTAATTGATTTTAGTTTCATGAATCTCCTTTGAAATATAATTATCATTTAGTAAACTGGTTTGACTAGCATCATCAATGACGTTCGAAACGAAAGCAGTAATAATTGTTGCAAGTGCGACAATGGTGAGGCCGATGAGAGAATAGAGGATAGTGTCTTTGGCTTTTTTGATTTTGCCAGGATCGCCTGAAGACGTAATATAACCAATTCCTCCATAGACTAAGAAAATTGCGGAAACAATACCAGCAATAGCGGTAAGCCAGCCAATCAATCTTTGAACTAATTCGCCTGGATCAACATTGCAACCGTCACCAGTCATAACATCACACCCAGCAAGAGTACTGTTTTGAACCAGGACGATACGGATTGTACCCATGATTAAATTAGCAAGCATGACGATAGTGAGACCGATAAAGGCTTGAGTGAGGGTTTTTTTGCCAGCAGTAACTTTGCCAGGGTCACCGCCAGAGAAGGTATAAAGATAACCACCGTAAATAACATATCCGAGAACGAGATAGGCGGCAATAATTGTTATGTCAGTAGCGATGTTGGCAACAATAGTCCAGAGACCGTTTTTGAGAGATTCTTCATCTGAAATATTGACACCACAATCCCAAGAGGTGAGTCCAAGAAAACTAGGGCAATCGTTGCCATCACGACCGTCAAAAGCTGGAGCGGCAAATGTTGGCATAGATGTATTTATACAGAAAAAAGATATGATGGTAAGAGGAATGAAGATTTTCTTGAGTAAATTTTTCATGATATATCCGTTTATTTACTATAATGGTAGCATAAAATGCTGAAAAAACCAACAGGCGATAATCATAAGCTTGACGATAGTAAAAAATAGAGTATTTCTTATTGACAAAAGTGCTTATGTGTGCTATAATACAGGTACGCCTTAAAAGGGAGGCGATTTTTACTATGATAATCAAAAAGAGACTAAAATTTAGGCTAGTGAAAATTGTTTTTGGTCTTTTTTTGGTAATGATGGGATTAACAGGGGGGATTTTGGGCTCGGTGATTAATAGTCGACCAACTTATGCTGAGCCAGTTGAACAAAATACAGTGACGGAAGCGAGTACAGTTTCACCAACAACTGTTCCAGAAGAATCTACGCAGACTGAAGCTATGTCGAATAAGGTACAAGGCGACAGCTGTAGTGGCAGTTTGGGGGCGATTGGATGGTTGGTTTGTCCAACGACTGGTAAAATTGCCGAAGCGGTGGACTGGCTATATGATAAGATTGAAAGCATCTTGATAATTAATCCAGTGCCAGCAGAGGATGGTTCGCCGATTTTTGAAATTTGGAAATATTGTCGCGGAATTACGAACATTGTGTTTATCATTTTTCTTTTAGTGATGATTTATTCGCAAATCACGGGACTTGGGATATCAAATTACGGAATAAAGAAGGCGTTACCGAAGTTGATTGTAGCGGCGGTGATGGTGAACTTATCTTTCTTGATTTGTTCGCTTGCGGTGGATTTATCGAATGTGATTGGTAATGGTCTTAGAGGCATATTTACTTCGATTGCGGAATCGGCGGTAGCTGGTGGAACGTCAACGCTTACGGCAAATGGAGATTTGACTCTTGAAATGAAAATGTCGTATGCGGACATGTATAGCTCGATGGCTGGTGGTACGGCGCTTGCGGTGGGAGCTGGTGTAATTGGGTTTGAAACTGGTGCGATTTGGATGCTTATACCGACGGTGCTTGGTGCGATTGTGGCTGTGGTAACTGGGTTAATTACGATTGCTTTGCGTCAGGCGGTGGTAGCGCTACTTATTATGGTGTCGCCGCTCGCGATGGTGGCAAATATTTTGCCGAATACAGAACAATGGTTTAAAAAATGGAAAGATTTGCTGTATCGGATGTTGGTGTTTTATCCAATGTTTTCGCTTCTATTTGGCGCATCACAGCTGGCTGGATTTGCAATTATTGCCAGTGCTAAAGATGGATTTGGGTTGATGTTAGGGATGGCGGTGCAGATTTTCCCATTGTTCTTCTCGTGGAAGTTGATGCAAATGTCGGGAACATTTCTTGGGGCGATCAATGCACGGCTACGTGGATTTACAGCGGCACCGCTTGCGGCGAACCGGTCGTGGGCGGAATCGAGACGACAGTTGTCGAAGCAGAGACATTTGGCGTCAGGTCAGGCTTATACGCCTTCACTTAGACTAATACAATTTATGTCGAATCGAAGAATTGCAAGAGAAGCTGAAACCGAGCAACAAGCTATTTTGGTAAAAGAGCGCGGAATGGCGAGCTATGCCTTATCAAATTACGATAAACGTGGCAGAATTTCAAGAAAAGGTCAGAAAGCTTATGAGAGACAAGCTCGAAATATGCGCTACCAACAAATTATAGAAATGGATAAAAATAATTATAGTCGTGGGCTTGCTGGTTTTAACGATGATTATAAGAAGACAATTATGGGGATGAAGCGAGATTTCAATTTGTCGGCGGGTGTGTATTCATCGAATGTGGCGGGGACAACTTTGGAAGGTAAATTGAAGAGTCTTGATAGCATGAATGTTCGAGCTTCGGATGAGCTAAAGATGGAGCTTGCGCGTGGTGCTAAGATTGAATATGATAATGCCAAGAGCTATCATGACCGAATTACAGATGCGTTAAATGCTCATAATGATGATGAGATTATAAAATCTGGCGTTAAAAATCGTTTGCTTCATGGCGTACTGGATGTGAATGGCGGTGGAGAGAATCTTGAGCGTTACAATCGCATGAAAAATATTATGGAAGGTGAGGTAGTGGATACACACTTCATAGCGGCGGATGCGGCACATACATTTAATGCAAATGCACAGATTGTGCGAGGTAAATTCAAAGACTATTTTGATTTAACGGTGCCAACGCAAGATGTAGTAAATCGAATGAATGAATTGACTATGAGCAATCGACAAAGTAAAGATATTGATTTGATTATTTCTGGGCTTAGAACTCTTAATAGTCGTGGCGATACGGATTTGATGAGGCAACAGCTGACTAATGTATTAGATAGTGGGGATATCAAGCTTGGGACTTATGCTTCTCAGTCGGTGGCAAGTTTCTTGATGTTTGACGTAAAGGGGAGTGACCCGTTTATGCGTAGGTTTGGTAAGTATATTAATCTTGAAACTGCGCGTATGTATGATGACGAAGAAGAAGGTAAAGAACCTCGACGAAATAAAAAATCCGTGTCGATGGCTGAGTATATAGAAGGACATTATGATGAAGAAGATGAAAATGGCAATGTAGTGCAAAGGGATTCAAAGAGGAGCATGAGAGATTTGCTTACTGGTACTTCGTTTAAAGATATGGAACGAACCGCAATTAAGAACATGACAGAAACCATTAGAAAATATTCGGTGAATCCAGACACTAAAGAATTTGACATGGATAAATTTATAGAGAATGAAAACAAAGCTTGGGAAGCAATTATGCCAAACATTATTAGTGATCAATTCTCTTTCCTTAGTGGTAGCGAACAGATTGTTGCGCTTGGTAAAGGTTTGACTGGTATGGATAGTAAGGGTAATTTTGACTGGAAAGGTATTTTTGGAAAAGAGATTGCTGAGAATTTGACTGCCGAGCAAAAGGAAAAGTATTTTGACAATATGACTAAAAAACGTACAAGTAAATTCCTTGAGGGACAAGTACCTGTACAGATTGCAAAAACGAAGTCGGATATTTTGAATGCTGTTTTGAATCATTACGCACTGAAAAATAAAAAGGGGGATCAAGGAAAGAATTTCTTTGAGAAGACAATGAAGGATGGCAAAATTGTATCTGCTGAGGATGATTACAACAAAGAAGACAAGAAAGCCTATATAGAAGCACATATGGATTCTATCCGTCCAGATATTAGAAATGCGTATTCAGAGAACGCCCTCAAAGGCTTTGCCAAAATGCAACATAAAGGCTATCAAGGTGAGTCGAAAGAGAAACTTATTGAAGTTCTCAAGCCAGAGGATCTATATAGGCAGTATTTTGGTGACATGAACAATGATCAGAGACAATACAACGAAAAGGAAAAAGAATATGAGGATGATGATGAAGATGGCCTTATGGTATCTTCAAGTGAATCTGAGACTGGCAGTGAGACTAAGGCATATCGTAATGAGGCAATTAATGCAATCGATAATATAGTTAAAGAATACCTGGGTGATAAAGCCAATGATGTCTCTGGGGCTTGGAGTGAAATAAGAAATGTGCTTGAAGAATATAACGTGGTATCTGGAATTGTTTTGGATGACTTTGAAAAGAACAATGTCCCTGCCTTTACTAGTGTCGCTGGAATAGTGATGGAAGTAAAAGAAAAATTACTCTAGATAAAAACAGAATCGCCAAATCGTAAAGGATTTGGCGATTTTTGCGGTTATGCTTGAGGTTAGAATATGCTATAATATATAGTATGGCGCAGTATAAGGTACCTCAGGATGTTGAAGCGGACGATAAGCTGATCGGGCCGTTTAGTTTTCGGCAATTTATTTATCTTTTGATTGCGGCGGGACTTATTGCACTTGCAGTAGGACTATTCCAATTATTTCCACTTCTTGTAATTATTCCGTTGCCTCTAGTTTTATTATTTTTGGCGTTGGCTTTACCAATCAAAAAAGACCAGCCGATGGAAACATATCTTGCGGCGTTAGTTTCGTACTATTTGAAACCCCGAAAAAGAATTTGGTCTCCAGGTCAAAAAGAATCAGTCATTAAGATTACAGCTCCCAAAATTAAAGAAGAGAATCGGACAAGAGATATCACTGGCGAAGAAGCTACACACAGATTGTCTTTTTTGGCTGATATTGTTGATACTGAAGGCTATGCGATTAAAGGAGCTGCGTCTAGTCCAATGCGAGAAGACTTGGTTGCTGAAGCTAATGCGACTAGCGATATGTTCGAAAACAATCACTTCAATAGTTTAGTGGATAGAATTGCGCGCGATGAGAATGAAAGACATCAAGAAGTAATGCGCGAAATGCGAGCTGCTATTGAAAAAAGCGAAAATTTTAGCTTTGATAAGCAACAGACAGTTTCTCAAACAACAATAAATAAAGTTGAATCCGTAAACCCGAGTAAACTCATAAATGATTCACCAGTAGTAATACGGCCAGAGACCACTACTTTAAAGGAGCCAATAAAAAAGCTTAACAAAATTGAATCAACGAAGGCAAAACATAGTATAATAGAATTAGCAAATAATCCTGATTTTTCGGTATCGACGATTGCAAAAGAAGCTAAGCGAATAAAAGAAAGGGACGAGGGCGAAGTTTTTATTTCGTTACATTAAACAAATGAACCCACAGCAAAATAATCAACCACAAGTGATTTTACCAGGCCAGCAACCAGTGCCACAACCAGTGGCTCAACCGTTGATGCAGCAGTCAGTGGCTCAGCCGTTGACACAACAACCATCGGTACCCCAGTTTACAGCGCAACAAATGGTTCAGCCGCAAGTGGCTCCTCAATCACAAACAATTAAGCAACCAGTTATGTCTGGGCAGCAAATACAACAAAATGTTGCCATGGCGGAATTGGGTTCGGCTGCAATGATAGCAAAGCAGGCTACGCCAGTGTCGCCCAATCAAGAATCCCCGCTTTCTACGCAATCAACGTTGCTTATTTCAGAACTTCGTGACAATGTAGTGATTATGAAAGACGGTTCTTTTAGGGCAGTAGTGGCTTGTAAATCAATTAATTTCGATCTTATGAGTGATGTGGAAAGAGAAGCGGTAGAGTATTCATATCAGAATTTTTTGAATTCTCTTAAATTTACAACACAAATATTGATACGAAGCCAAAGAGTAGATATTGGGCCATATATTGAAAAATTAAGTGATATTCGACGCAATAATGATAATATGCTGCTTGGTGTTTTGATGGACGATTATATTAATTTTATTGATATTTTATCGCAAGAAGCAAATATTATGGACAAATCATTCTTTATTATAATTCCATATTATACTTCAGTTGACGCAGAAAAAGTAATACAACAAACAAAAAATTTCTTTAAATCATTTTCGAAAGCAAAAATGCCAGAAGTAACACAAATAGATCGTGCAACTTATGAAAAAGCTTTATCGGAATTAACTAATCGAGTAGACGCAGTGATGTCAGGTTTATTCCAAATTGGTATTCATTCGGTAAGGTTGAATACCAAAGAGCTAGCGCAACTTTATTATAATTTTAATAATCCAGACACGGCGGTGAGAGAGCCTTTGGTAGATTTTTCAAAGCTCGCAACGATGTATGTGAAAAAAGGTGAGATACCAAACAATGGAGAACAAGTAAATGGCTAAAAAGAAACAGTTGACAGCAGCAGAAATTGCAGCACAAGCCGAGGCGATGGAAGCGGCGGAGATTCAAAAGGCTTTTGAACAAGGAACAAATACGTTAAGAGATTTGATTTCGCCTTCAGCGATTGAGATTCATTCGGATTATTTTAGGCTTGGTAATAAATACGGAAGAACACTATATATATATGGTTATCCACGTTCGCTTTATACTGGATGGCTTTCACCAATAATTAATATAGACGAAGTGATTGACGTATCAATGTATATTTATCCAGTGGAGTCTGCGGTCGTAATGAAAAATCTCCGAACGAAGGTGACTCAGCTCGAAGCATCATTAAACTTAAATGCTGAGAAGGGCAAAGTGCGCGATCCAGAACTTGAAGCAGCAATTAATGACGCAGAAGAATTGCGCGATCAATTGCAGGTGGGGGCGGAGAGATTTTTCCGATTTGGACTTTATGTAACGATCTGGGCAGATTCTCTTGATGAAATGAAATTTGTACAACAAAAGATTGAAACGATTTTTGGCCAACAAATGGTGTTTTCAAAAGTGGCTTCGAGTCAGCAAGAACAAGGAATGAATTCAGTAATGCCACAATGTACGGATCAGTTGCAGATTCGACGGAATATGAATACGGGTGCAATTTCGACGTCGTTCCCGTTTACGTCGGCAGATTTGACGCAAGACAAAGGGATTTTGTATGGCATTAATATGCATAATAATGGGTTGGTGATTTTTGATAGATTTAGTCTTGAAAATGCAAATATGGTGGTGTTTGCGAAGTCTGGTGCAGGTAAATCTTTTGCGGTAAAATTAGAGGCGCTTCGTTCAATGATGGTGGGGAGTGAAATTTTAATTATTGACCCTGAGAACGAATATCAAAAACTATGTGATGCGGTGGGCGGATCATATATTAGATTGTCTTTAAATTCGGATGTGCGAATTAATCCGTTTGATTTGCCTAAAGTAATTGATTCGGAGGATGCAGGCGATGCTTTACGTGCAAACTTGGTAACATTACATGGTTTATTTAGATTAATGCTTGGCGGGAATCAGATAACAGCAGGTGGGCAAGTAGTACCAGCATTAACAGCCAATGAAGAAGCGGATCTTGACCAGGCTTTGATCGATACTTACGCTCGTGCGGGGATTACATCGGATCCACTAACACATCAATCGACACCACCAACGATTATGAATTTGTATGATACGTTATTACATATGGAAGGGACGGGTCCACAACTGGCGCAACGTCTTAGAAAATATACAACGGGGACTTTTGCGGGGATTTTTTCACAACAATCGAACGTAGATATTAATAACCAAATGGTGGTATTTAATATTCGTGATCTTGAAGATGAACTTAGACCAGTGGCAATGTATATTGTGCTTTCACATATTTGGAATATCGTACGGGCTGAACAAAAAAAGCGCTTACTAATTGTAGATGAGGCGTGGCAGTTAATGAAATATGAAGATTCGGCAAACTTTTTGTTTAGCTTAGCGAAACGAGCGCGTAAATATTATTTGGGACTTACAACAATCACACAAGATGTAGAAGATTTTATGAGTTCTAAAATGGGTCGAGCGATTGTGGCAAACTCTTCAATGCAGTTGCTTTTGAAACAATCAGCTTCGGCGGTGGATGTGCTTTCGGATGTGTTTAAATTAACGGAAGAAGAGAAAAGACGTTTGGCGAATTTTCCAGTTGGACAAGGATTATTCTTTGCGGGAGCGAATCATGTACATATACAAGTGATTGCTTCGGAAACTGAAGAAAGCCTAATCACGACAAACCCGATTACGAGATAAATATGATATAATCATGGTATGAGAGGAAATAAATTTTTCCGAAAAGCTTTTAGTGCGCTTTTTGTTTCTGCAATAATGATGCTGTCGCCTATGAGAGTAAATGCTTTGACACAAGCACAACTTGAGATGTTTGCGCAGAATAATATTTTTGCTTATGATCCGAGTGGGAGTGAATGTTATTCAGGTAATTTAAGTGGTAATACGATCATGGCTAAAGTTGTGAATTATTTGAAAGGGGATAATCCAACGGGATTTGTGTTATCTGATACTGGAATAGCTGGGGTGTTAGCAAATTTTCAAGGAGAATCAGGATTTAATCCTTTTCGTTTTGAAGGAGATTCGGAAAAAGGACCAGGCTATGGTATAGCACAATTTACGCCGATGTCAAAAATTACGGATCGATTGATGTCTGATTCGCGTACATCAAATTATTTTAATCAATATTTTGATTTAAAATATACTTACTATAACAGTGAAACTGGTCTTCCAACGGAAACTTTGCCGATGAGTGTGATTGATGCTTGGCTTTTGGTACAATTGGATTATTTCTTTGGTCCGAGTAGTGAATTTGAGAATACAAAGGTAGGTGACTATCGTGATGTTGGGGGAACGATGGGACTTAATTATATAAATAGTGCTATGACGGTTCACGAAGCATTGAATGCGGCAGTAACAGCTGAAGACGCGACCAGGATATTTGTATGGATTATGGAGAGACCTTCGAACAAAGAAGTAGCTGCAAATGAGAGAAGCCAAAATGCGCAAAAATGGTACGAATACTCAAAGGCGATTTTTAGTTCGAATTCAGGTTTTAGCAATTTGGGAAGCTCTCTAAATGGCAGTAACGTAACCATTATAGGAGACTCAATTACCGTAGGCAGTGAGACAGAAATAAGGAAACTCTTACCACAAGCAGATATAAAAGCTCAAGTGGGTAAACAATTTTATGAAGGGACTTTAGATAACCCAGGCGGGATAAGCATATTAAAAGATTTGGTTGCAAATGATAATTTGCGAGAGGTTTTGATTTTTGCCTTAGGAACAAATAGTGGTGGAGTTACGGAAGCTCAAGTAAAAGAAGTAGTGCAGCTGGCTGGAAGCTCGAGAAAAGTTGTCTTTGTCACTAATTTCACAACTTCAAATGATTATATTGGTAATAATAATAATTTTATAAAAATAAAAAATGAAAATTCTAATGTGTTTATTGCGGATTGGAAATCAGCAATTGAATCACAACCAACGAAATATTTAAGTGAGGACGGAATTCATCCAAATACGTCAGGGCAAACATTATTCGCGAGCATTATATCAAATGTAGTAGGCGATGTTGATAATGCAAGAAGTTTTTGCGGTGGAACAGTGGAGGGCGGTTTAACTATTGATCAAGCACAAAAATTAGTAAATTACTATAATAGTCCTAATGTTGTCGTGAATTGGGGGACATATGGTAAAAAGAACTGTGTGGCGTTTTCTTGGTGGTTTACAACCTACTTTACTAATTCGTCTTGGGCTGCTGGTGATGGAAAAGACGTGGCTCACGAAGTCGCGAGAGCGAATGGATTAGAAGAGGGTAATGACCCCAGGCCTTTTGCGATTTTTTCAGTCACAAGGGGCTCTACTGATTGTGGATCTGTTAAATGCGGGCACACGGGTATAGTTGTAAATGTCAATGGGGACAAAATTACAGTAGCGGAAGCAGCGTATGGAGAATTTGATGGGCGAGTGGCTGAATATGATTTAAGTTATTTTGAAAATAAACAATATGGATATACTTTTACATATTTAGATTCGGTACTTGATAAAACTAAATTATCGGAAGTTATAGGTAATTAAAGGAGGGTAAAATGCAACCGAAAAATTATGGTGTAAATTTGGTAGAACGCATGAAGGCCAATCCTTTGATAACGGGTTTTATTGTTTTTGGGGCTATCGTAATAATTTTATTGGTTGTTACGCTAATAAATTTATTACGCGATAATGAATTTGGTACAGAAATTAGAATTGACAACTTGACTTCAGAATACCAGAATTTACCCAAAATAAGGCAAGATTTAATTTTTAATAATCTTTATGAAACTATAGCATTTAATTCACCAGACGGAATGGAGATTCCTAAATCTGGAGCAATAGTTCGGGAAGGTTCAGCTAAATATGATTATAATGAAACAACAAAAGTATATTATGGAGATTTTATTGTAGATATTCCAAATATTGAACAGTCTTATAGAATACAATTTGAATGGTCACCAATAAATAATAATCAGAGTCTGGGAGGATATCCAGTAGTTATAACTTGTCTTAAAAAAGAATTTCAAATTTATCCTAATTTTGTATGCAAAGATATAGTTGAAATGAATGCATTTTGGGAAAATGCTTTTCAGCTTGATTATACTTTTGGAGCAAGCACTTCATCGATAGTTCGAAAAACAATCAGTAACTATTTAATAAATGAAATTGAAGCGGACGGTTATACGATAAGGATTGATGAGTCAACATTAAAAAACGACAAGAATCAGCCAATATTGACATATTTATTTAAGATATCCCTAAATAATAACTATAATTTTGAAGTTATTGTGAGAATGGATGAAATGTATGGAAATGAATATATTGCAATTTATTTAACTGGGAACGGGACAAGTCAAGGATTCATATTAACTAACAATAAAAATTTGGTAGCGTCTTTATCGGAATGGCTAAGGAATATTTCTAAAAACGAACAACTTTCGATCAAAGAAGAGGTTTTAGAAAAATAAATCAAATTGGCAGTCTTGTGTTTGGAGTGCTAGTGAGGTATAATTGGTTTTATGGCGAAACGTGATTATTATGAAATTCTTGGCGTGTCGAAGAACGCCTCTGATGATGAAATTAAGAAAGCTTATCGTAAGCTAGCAATTAAATATCATCCAGATAAAAATCCTGGCGACAAAGAAGCTGAGGCTAAGTTTAAGGAAATTAACGAAGCGCACGATGTTTTGTCTGACAAGCAGAAACGGGCACGTTATGACCAGTTTGGTCACGCTGGTGTAGGCGGAGCATCGAGCAATCCATTTGGTGAAGGAGGGCCATTCGGTGGAGGCTTTAATTATAGTGGGCAATCGTTTAATTTTGATTTTGGTGGGGGACTTGATGATATTTTGGGGAGCTTGTTTGGATTTGGGGCAGGTGGTGCCAGGAGGCCACGACGAGGGGCCGATTTGCAGACGTCGGTAACTTTGACTTTTGAAGAAGCAATTTTTGGAACAACGAAAGAAATTTTGGTGGATGGTAAAAATATTAAAGTAAAAATCCCAGCGGGGATTGACGACGGGATGTCTATAAGGCTTCGTGGTAAGGGTGGCGAAGCGCCTGAAGGGGGGACGGAACGAGGCGATTTGTATGTGCGCATAAAAGTAAAACCGCATAAGTCTTTGACGCGTGAAGGGGCGATAATTCTATCGGAAGAAAAAATTGACATGGTAGACGCGGCGCTTGGTTGTGAGATTGATGTGGAGACGGTTGATGGGCTGATTACGATGAAAGTGCCAGCTGGGACACAAAGTGGGACGCCATTTAAGTTGTCTGGTCATGGTGTGCCATTTAGGGCGGATGGAGATAGGGGCCCACACATCGTGACAGTAATTGTGGAAACGCCAAAAAATTTGTCGCGAAAACAAAAAGAATTGTTGGAAGAATTTAAGAAGTCAAAAAAACGCGGGATTTTTGGGTAGAATTTTGACTTGGTATTATTAGACAGACCCCCTAACGGGGTCTGTTTTGGTTGAAGGTATTTATATTACACCAC
>CAMPBO010000011.1 GCA_946638615.1 uncultured Candidatus Saccharibacteria bacterium
CAGCTGAGATAGTAATAGGTGAGGATTTCTTGAAGGTACCATTTAAGTTAGCTGATGAGATATCTAGGTTAACAGTGTTGCTGCTAACAGAAAGAGATACGGTTTCTGAGGCAAAGGTATTAGTCGGAAAAAGGATTAGAAAAAGAATGGAAGAAAGAATTATATATATATATATATATATATATATAGGAGCCACTCCAGCAAATGGTCTTACTCTAAATAATCCTTTTTGCATTATTTTTTATTCCTCCTTAGAATGCCTTTAGTGCGTGTTAAACCATTGGCCTAAACTAGTTTGCTGTTATTATGATAACGCTTATGGTGGGAGGTGTCAAGGATTGATTTTTATTATTATATAATACATAATATAAATATTAGCACAATGCACATTATAATTTTTCTTCCTAGATTCAAGAATATTACTATTCCAAAAAAGAGGAAAGATGGGTATTATACAATTACAAAATGTTAGTAAACAATATGGCGACAAGATTATCCTTCGCGATTTGAACCTAGATATTGATACTGGCTCTTTTGTTGCAATAAGCGGTGAAAGTGGTGCGGGAAAATCTACGCTACTTAATATTATTGGTGGACTAGAGCAACCAACTAGTGGACGGATTATTATTGATGGTAAAAACGTGGCAGAATTGAATGCTAAAGAGCGCGTCAATTTTTATCGTCATACCGTCGGTATTATCTTTCAGGGCTCGTATTTACAACCGCAGTTAACTCTATTGGAAAACATTACTTTACCAGGCATCTTTGCTGGTATAAATAAGAAAGAGCGCACTGCTAAAGCTGAGCAATTAGCCATTACTCTTGGTATTGATGAACAATTAAAGTCCTTACCCAAAAAAGTATCAGGCGGTCAAGCAGGGCGTGCCTGCATTGCGAGGGCTTTACTCCTAGATCCGAAGATTATTTTAGCGGACGAACCTACTAGTAATTTAGATGAAACCAACGCGCGAGTTGTGCTAGATGTCTTAAATAAAATCAGACGGCAATTTGGCGTTACAGTGATCGTAGCCAGTCATGACAAGACCGTTTTCGAATTTACCACTGAGGTAATCACGATTATTAATGGAGCGGCGCAGACTGAACAACGATGAAATTAAGAGAAATTTGTTTTTTGTCACGTCGCGAAATCACTGCTTATCCTACGCGCAGTCGCGCTACGGTTATTGTGATAGGTATATTATTTGGACTACTGCTTGCAGCTTTGGTTATTTTGCAAGGTCTAGAAAATGTTACACTTAAATTTGCTGGTAGCGCAACTGACGGTAAAGTTTATCTTGTAAGTATTTATAGCGATAAAAATAACCAAGATTTGATTCATCAACGCCTAGCTAAATATGGCGGCATAGTCGTTACTCCTACAAACAAGGAGATAGCTCAGCTACCAGAGTCGGCGATTATTGCGGAGTTTAATGACGTGATAAAAGCCTATAATTATTTTGAAAAAACTGATAGTTTAGAGCTGTATTACGACGTTGCTAAATACGAAATCTATGAGCTACACAGCAAGCAACTAGCCACTTACCGATGGTTTATGAATTTGAAAGCTAAGTTTGTGCGCCCAGCAAGCCTGGTGCTATTGGTGGTAGCAGTCTTTATTTTGGCTTTTACGATGTCGCATATTTTATCGCAAAACACTAGAACTTTTGTACTCTATCGTTCGCTCGGTGCATCCAGGGCTCAGTTAATCTTGATCTATTTTGCCTATATGTTACAGCTAGCCTTACGTGCTATTGTATTTGCAGGAATAATTGCTGTAATTCTAGCTGGGATCAGTACTGTAATTGGATGGCGTTATTTCTCTACTGAGCTGGCAATTCTCTATCCATTAGCGCCACATTATCCACCGATTTTATTTGGTATAAATTGGCAATGCCTAGAAACTCTCCTATGGATGTTAATTGCCGTGCCGCCAGCTTTTTTGCTCTGTCTAGACCAGTTTTCTAATCAAAAATTAGCCTTAAAACTCAAAGGAGATTAAAATGCACACCAAAGATATATTAAAGCTAAGTTTTAAAAACATCAAAACTCATCTAGGGCGCAATCTGATATTGGTAGCGGTAGGTGGCATAATCTTCGTGTTGATTTTTGTAGTTAATTTGTGGTTACAAGGATTAGAAAATACTTATCAAAAATATGCAAATGTGGCGACAGACGGCAAAGTGATAATTGTGGCCTCTAATACTGCAAATAGTATTAGCGCTACGGATGTGGATACTGGAACGACTGCCACCAAAGCTGAAATTATTGCTGATTTAGAACGTTTTGGTGCCAAAATCGTTGGCGAACGTGAACTTTATGGCACATATGGCAGCGTAATACTAGATGTTAACCATTGTAAATGGGGCGATAGAGGTTAATCCCAGCCTTGCGCCGAGAGGCAGTGCGCCGACTCTCGTATCGCCTTTCTTGGCCAACAGTTGCTCGGCGCTGATTACGCTAATGCAACAAGTAGTGTAAAAAACAAAATAGAATCTTATCGTAAATATCGGAACGACATTATCGGCAAGACCTTAACTGATGCTAGCGGTACGCAGTATTATATTGTAGGTTTAACGCCAAGCGGATTTGGTATAAGTAACCTATCATTTAGAGGAATTGACCGCAAAAACGACAGTCCGCTTAACGCCGTTCTAGAAATGATTCCTGTCCCATCCTCTACGCCACTTATCTTGGCTGGTCAGTGGGAATTATCATCCACCAACACCACTCTATTGAGTGATCTTGAAGGGGCAGATTCGCCATCCGTGCAGTCATCCGACAACCAGGGTGTAATAGCAGTTTTTGAAAATAGCAAAGCCGCCTATCAGTATTTCAAATTTGGCAAAGGTCAATTTATGGGCGTAGAACAAAAAGATCGTATCTACTCTGTCAACACGCTTGCTGGAATGTCGCCAGAAACGCAGTACATTTTCCAAGCTATCAAAACTATCACTGTTATTGCCTGCATTATTCTAGCAGCAGTCGCGCTAGTAGTGATAATTTTCACTTCTATTCGCCTAGTAGATCAGGACAGACAGAATATTGCACTTTATTACAACTTAGGAGCAACAAAACGACAGGTTAAAGCAATCTACTTTTACTATTTTCTTTGGTTAGCAATTGGCGCACTTATCCTTGCGACGTTTGTAGCGGTGGCTATTGTTATTACCTACAGCGTGCTAAATCGTGAAACGCTAGGAGTACTATTTATGGTAACCTTTAGTTTATCAGAACAGCCCGAAATCATACTCTGTGGGCTAAATTTTTCAATTTGTGGTTTTGCAATATTACTGTTAATTAGCCCCGCATTATCCGTAGCAGTTAATGGCCGAAAATTAAAAAATATCTCGCGATAAGATTTTATTGATATGACCAGTTTAAAAAAATTTTGTTATAATACCAGTATGAGTAAACAACAAGAATGGGATGAATATTTTATGAAAATTGCGGAGACGGTTGCAACCAGAAGCAAAGACCCGTCTTCTAAAATGGGATGCGTAATAGTGGACCCCAAAAATCGTGTAGTTTCGCTAGGCTACAATGGGATGCTTCAAGGTGCCGACGAATCCAAAATGACTCTCTCCGAGCGCCCAATGAAATATTATTTTGCAATCCACTCCGAGATGAATGCGCTGATCTTTGCGCATCAGGATCTCGCGGGTTGCACTATTTATAATCGTGTCGCTACTTGCGAAAACTGTCTCAAGTACTGTCTCCAGGCCGGCATCAAACGTTTTGTTTATAAGGAACTTCGTGTCCACTCGCATTCCACTGACCCCAAAAAATCCATGACCAATGTCGAAACCGACGAAGCCATTATTCGCTTGCTTTCTTCTATGCCAGAAGTTAAAACGCTAAATATCTCAAATGGTAAGACTTACGTAGAGGATATTCTCGATTCTTACGATAAGGACTCTGAAGAATACGCCCGCCTCAGCGCCTGGGTGTAAGATTTGAAATAATTGCGCTTTTTAAAAAATTTGATATAATAAAAGCATAAAAAGAAGCCCTCTAGGAAGACTTCTTAAAAATAGGTTGCTGTTAGTTTAGGTTATTTACCTAGACTAACTTTTTTCTTTGGTTCATCATCCTGTGGAAGACTATTTATGATAATCAGTGCAAACTGTACCATAGAACCCTTTCTGAGGCGACTTTAACTACCCTAGAAAAGCCGTTTAGTGAGCCTCTCTCCGCCCGCGAGCCGAGAGCAGCTCGTGGTTATTTTTGCTCGCTAAAATCCCAAAGAACAACCTGCGAGAGATGTTAGCATAGGTGAAAGAATATTTCAACCCCCTACCTGGATTTTGTGGCCTAACTACCACTCAATCGGCGTCATACCGTGTTTTTCTAGAAATTCATTACACTTACTGAAATGATGATTGCCAAAAAATCCATTGTAAGCCGAGAGTGGCGACGGGTGCGCCGACTCCAGCACTAAATGCCGCGACGTGTCGATCAGGGATTTCTTATTCCGCGCATCCCTTCCCCACAAAATAAAAACTAAATGTGGTCGCTCGCGGTTTAGATATTTAATCGTAGCAGTAGTAAAAATTTCCCAGCCCCGATTAGCGTGCGATTTCGGCTTATGTGCTTCCACGGTAAGTACCGTATTTAATAGTAGCACTCCTTGTTTTTGCCAATTTGCCAAACTTCCGTGTGGGTTTGCGTGTTTTCCGATATCTGAATCAATTTCTTTGTATATATTAATAAGTGACGGTGGAATCGGCTGTGAATTCGGTACCGAAAAAGCTAACCCTTCCGCTGCGCCAGGAGTATGATAGGGGTCTTGTCCCAAAATCACTACCTTTACTTCGTTCAAGTCCGTCGCAAACGCCCGAAAGACTAATTCTTTGCGCGGAAAGATTGTCTTGGTCTCATATTCTTGATGTAAGAAATTAGATAGCTCTCTAAAATAGGGCTTGTTAAATTCATCGTTTAAAAAAGGCTTCCAGCTCTCATGCATGATATAATATATTATAACATGGCGAAATTATATTTTAGGTACGGCGCGATGGGGTGTGGCAAAACAATGCAACTTCTTCAGGTCGCCTTTAATTATGAGGAGCGTGGTCATCAAGTCTGCGTGATCAAGCCAAAAACCGACACCAAAAACGGCACCAAATTATTAACCCGCATTGGCCCCGAGCGTGAAACCAATTTCTGCTTTAGTCGCAAGACTAATCTTTACAACGAAATCGCCAAAAGCTACCGAAATGTTCGTTGCGTTTTTGTTGACGAAGCTCAATTTTTAACCAAAAAACAAGTCGACGAATTAATGCTGGTCACAATTGATCTAGATATTCCAGTCATGTGTTATGGCCTGAGGCTTAATTTCCGCCGCGAAGATGGTGGCTTTGAGGGTGCTACTAGACTCCTTCAGATCGCCCACGAAATCGAAGAGATTAAAACTATCTGTGAGTGTGGCCACAAAGCCACTTATAATGTGAGGTTTCTAAATGGCAAATTTGTTTCTGACGGCCCAGATATTTTAATCGACGACGGCAAAACCAAAATCGAATATCGCGCCCTCTGCCCAGCTTGTTATGAAAAATATTTAAAAGGAGAAAAATAATGTATATCGTAATTGAAGGCCAAGATGGCACTGGCAAAGATACCCAGGCCAAAAAGCTGAAAGAGTATTTTGAATCCCAGGGCAAGAAAGTTATTATTTATTCCGAATCCGGCACCGGCAGCGACGATGAGTTCATCAAAACTATCGCCAAATTGAACTATGGCTCTAAGCAGGATATCAGCAACCGTACTAGAGTGATGCTTTATCTTATTAACCGCTATGAGCAGTGGCGCAAATTGGCCGAGCCGGCTCTTAAAAATGGCGACATAGTAATTACCGCTAGAAACTGGCTTTCTACTTTAGTTTACGAAGGCTACGGTGCAGGCGTTAGCAAATCTTTCATTATTAAGCTTCATAAGCTGGTCATGTCAGAGCATTATTTCAAGCCAGATAGGATTTTTCTTTTGACGCTAGACGAAAAAGAACAAGCCAAACGCCTTGGCACTCAAGATGATAAAAACTGGAACCGCAAAGAAGAAGTCTGGAAATCAGAGGGCAACAGCTTCCAACAAAAAATCAACAAAGCCTATCTCAAAATCGCTAAAGACTTCAACATCGAAACTATCGACGCCTCCGGCACTATCGATGAAGTCTTCGAGTTAATCAAAAAAGCTATTTAATCATTAATTTTCGGCAAATTGCGAATTATAAAGTTCGGCATAAAACCCATTAAGCTTCAAAAGCTCTTCATGATTTCCTTGCTCGACGATATTGCCCTCTCGCATCACTAGAATCAAATCCGAATTACGAATTGTTGATAACCTATGTGCAATCACAAAAGATGTACGACCATTTGTTAATTTCTCAAACGAATCTTGGATTAATTGTTCGGTGCGCGTGTCGACATTTGAAGTAGCTTCGTCTAAAATCATCATTGGTGGATTTTCTATCATCGCTCGAGCAATAGTGATTAATTGCTTTTCGCCCGCTGAGATATTATCGGAATCCTCGCTGACCATCGAACGGTAGGCTTTTGGCAAGGCTTCAATAATGTGATCAACGTTGCTGGCTTTAGCTGCACGCTTAATCTCGTCAAAAGTTGCAGACTGATTCCCGTAACGCAAATTTTCCTCAACCGTACCATTAAAAAGCCACGTGTCTTGTAAGACCATACCAAAAAGTTTTCGTACATCCGCGCGTTTCATTTCTCGCGTTGGCACACCATCGATTGTGATATAACCCGAATTCGGATCGTAAAATCGCATCAATAAATTAATTAAAGTTGTTTTTCCAGCTCCCGTTGGTCCTACGATTGCGACTTTCATGCCAGGTTTTACCTTGACTGAAAAATTTCGAATTACTGGTTGATCTTTGAAATAGCCAAAATTTACATTGTGAAATTCCACTTCGCCTTTAACTTCTTGGATATTTTTAGCTGGTATGGGGTCTGGCGTTTCTTCTGGTTCGTTCAAAAATTCGAAAATTCTTTCAGCAGCGGCTAATAGCGACTGTATGGTTGACGTAGTTGAGGCAATTTCGGTGATCGGACGATTGAATCTTGAAACATATTGAATAAAAGCTTGTATATTGCCAATATTGATTTGGCCTTGCACCACAAAGACTCCACCAAGAGCACAGATTGCTACATAGCCTAGGTTAGTAAAAATATGTGTTACTGGAAAAGATAAAGAAGAAAAAATTTGTGCACGACGCGATATTACAGTTAGTTTTTCATTAGTTCTTGAAAAATCTGCCAGTGCATCATCTTCATAAGAGTTAGATTTGATTACGATTTGTCCAGAGTAGTCTTCTTCTATTTTGCTATTTAAAAGACCTAATGTATTTTGCTGTTCGCGGAAATATTTCTGAGCATACCCCATTATTTTCCCTACTACCAGTACCGAAATTGGCACAACTATAAACGATATTAAAGAGAGTGGAACGGAAATAGTCAGCATAATGATCATAACGCCAAGTAATGTGGTTATACTAAGTGACACATCGGCGATTTCACGAGACATTGATGTTGTTAATACGTCAACATCATTTGACATGCGTGATAATGTATCTCCGAATTGATGACGGTCAAAATACGAAATCGGAAGTCGAGAAATTTTGTCCAAAATCCCCTCACGAAGTTCTTTCGTATAACGTGCCGAAACCACCGCGAGAATGTAGCCTTGTCCATAATTTAATATCGCTGAAGAGATAAATAATACGACTGCCAAGATTGCTCGACCGCTCAGGGCTTGCCAATCTAATTCGGGATAACTATTAACGGCAATCGTTGTCATATCTCCTAATATTTTTGGTATGAATAATCCTAATGTTGCCGAAGCTATCGCAAGTAGTATCGATATAATTATCGGCAAGCGGTATTTTTTTATTGATTTCAAAAATATTTTTGCTGAGGCCCACGTATTTTTGGGTTTGTCATTATTGTGACCTTTAGGCATATTCCGTCCTCCCAGCCAATTTTAGCTCGTTTTTGTATTCTTTGTCTGATAGTTGGGATTTTACAATTTCCTGATATACTTTACAAGCTTTAAGTAATTCAAGATGTTTCCCCTTTCCAACTATTCTTCCATTATTTAACACTATGATCTGATCGGCGTCTTTTATCGTACTGACTCTTTGTGCTACAATTAACACTACGGCATTATTAGTCACTTCTTTTAGTGCTTCTCGCAGTTTTTTATCGGTTTTCATATCGAGAGCCGAAAAAGAATCATCAAATACGAAAATTTCTGGATTTTTACAAATCGCTCGTGCAATAGACAGCCGTTGTTTTTGTCCACCTGATACATTTGTGCCACCTTGAGCAATAAAAGCGTCATATTTTTTTGGCAATTTTTCAATAAAATTTTCTGCCTGTGCAATTCGGGCGGCTTTATGAACTTGCATTTCGGTCGCATTTGGTGCACCAAATTTAATATTCGATTTTATAGTGCCCGAAAATAACATACCGCGCTGAGGTACGAAACCAATCTTTTTGATTAGATCGTCGCTACTGTATTTATCTATTGAAAGACCATTGACCAGAATTTCACCACTAGTTGGTTCGTAAAACCTCGGCACTAAGTTTATCAAAGTTGATTTTCCTGAGCCCGTTGAACCAATAAATGCCGTAGTTTCACCAGATTTAGCTTTAAAGGAAATGCTATCAAGAATTTTCTCTTCTGCGCCAGGATATGTGAAATTTACATTTTTAAATTCAACTGAAGGTATCGTTTCTGGTAATCCATTGGTTTTTGCAGGCCAAAAGATTTTTGATTTTTTAGAAAGAACTTCATTTATGCGATTTGCTGATACGTTTGCTCGCGGAAGTTCGGCAAAAAGTAGTGACATCATTAAAAACGACATCATTACATGGGCCACATATTGCGCAAATGCCGTCATATTACCAAGATATGCAAAATCCTTAGTTAAAAGTGAAATTCCGACCCAAGAGCAAAGCAGTGTCGTTCCATTAAAAATAATATTAATTAATGGATTTTGTAATTCTAAAATTTTATCAATAAAAATCAAAAGTTTTGTCAAAGTATCATTAGCTTTGGTGAATTTCTTTTTTTCAAGTTTTTCATTGTTAAAAGCTCTTATTACTCTTAGTCCTGTTAAGTTTTCACGAGTAAGCAACGTGATTTTATCAATTAAAATTTGAAAAATTTTAAATTTTGGCATTACGATAGCGAGAATTGTGATTGAGGAGCCCAAAATCGCTATTGCTCCGACCAAGATAATCCAACTCATATCTGGAGCTGTTTGGATTGCCATTATGATTGAGATTATGCAAAATAATGGAGCTCTTAACATCATCGACAGAATCATAATCGTTGTCATTTGCACTAAATTAACATCATTAGTAGTTCGTGTTAAGAGTGAAGCAGTGCTAAAATCTTTCGACTCCGAAATACTGAAGTTTATCACTTTGACAAAAATTGCTGCACGAATATCTCTTGCATAATTTGTTCCTATTCTTGCGGCGAAGTAGCTAGAGACTAGAGACCCTACTGCTGAAATTACGGCAAGCCCAATCATACGAAGTCCAGTCATCCAAATAAAATTAGTGTCTCCAACTACGATCCCGTTGTTTATGATATTTGCCATTAAGGCCGGTAAACGAAGAGTGGTGTAAACTTGAATCGCTGTCGCAAGGAGCAAGATTATTACTTGCCACCAATAAGGTTTTAAAAACTTGAATAATTTAAGCATAGGCTATTTTTCCATTTTAGCACGTTTTCTTTCTAAGTGCATAACAAAATAGATGATCGGCCCCAGTATAATATAAATATAGTACGAGAAGAAACGCCATATCAGCATAGCCCAAAAAACATATCCAGAAGAAAGTGCAGAAAATACAACAAAGAAGGTGCCTTCTGCAGCCCCAGAATTACCAGGCGTCGGAACAAAATAAATTGCCGACATTACCGCAATAGTAGTAACAAATGAATGTATATAATCGACTGAACCACCAAAAGCTGTTAAAACAAAAAACGGTATCGAAGCAATAAGAACGTTATAAACAATCGAAATCAAAACCGTTTTAAGAAAAAGCCCTCTAGTTTTTAGGATAGTTTTGACCGAATCTGCGTATTCCTGTACTTCGTTTTCGACCTTCTTTAAGGTTTCCGCGCGATTTTTTACTATTTTAATTCTAAATAAAATATTGACTAAAAACTTGATGAACTTAATCGTCGGTTTTGGAAAAAAACTGACGCCAGCCACCATCACAGGCCAAAACGAATAGAATAGTAGCCCTATTATTGCGGTAACAACTAAGGCTGGGTTGTCTTTCGCGAGATCGCCTAGTAGAAAACAAAATAAAGCAATGATAATAAATCCAATTTGCAGTGAAATCATTCCAAAAATCGGTATTGATGTTGATAAGCCATTGGGAAGATTACTGTTTTTTCTCATGTAATAGATTTGAAAAGGCTGCCCGCCCACCGCTGCTGGAGTTATATTATCATAATATCTTCCTAGAAGTACGGTTCGGCTCGCAATGCGATAAGTTTCTTTTTTGTCGGCGCATTCTTTTGGGGCCATTTCTTTCATCATTAGAACATATTTGAAGATATCCAACCCAACTGCTAGCAAAAAACAAAGTAGCGCAGGTAGCAGAAGCCACCAATTTATTATAACGTGAGATAAGTCGGTCGCTTCTCTAGAATTTCCAAACTCTATTGCGGCCGTAATTGCAATCACTGCCACATTCATCAGAATAAATAAGATAATCAAAATCGGTCGCCGCCGCAGAGATTTGGGCATTAAACCAGGCTGAGTGTTTTTTATTGTTTGTTTTTTATTCATATTAAGCTCTAGCGGACTTGATGTTGGGATACTCTTCTATTAAAACTTTAACACAGCCAGCAATCGGGATTGCGATGATTGCTCCGAGCAGACCAAACATATACATACCAATCGTAATGGCTGACAGTATAAAGACTGGTTGGAGATTTAAAGCGTCACCCTGAATTTTAGGAGCGATAAAGTTGTTTTCGATTTGTGCGTATATAATATAAACCACGGCAAAGATTAAAGCGGCAACCGGATTTGAAAATAGCAAAATCAAAGTTACCAATGTACCACCAATAAATTGACCAAACATTGGTATTAAATAAAAAATCATCGTGGTCATGCCCATTGGGATTGCAAGACTAGTCGATATATTTAAGAATAACGATAGTATAAACACAATTAACCCGCTAGCTAAGCCGTCAATCATTGCCACAATCACTTGTCGTGATACATAAGTCGACACTACGTCTGCCATTCGTTTCACAACATTTTTGGCCACCTTAACAGGCTTTTTGTCTTCATCACTCGTAGTCAAGTTTTTCCAAAATGCATTCATCATTTCGGGGCCCTCTAATAACAGCAATAATGTTAAGACAAGGACTAAAACAATTTTCATTATTCCATCTGCTACACCGCTTACACTTGCTACCAAATTAGTCCCAAGCACTCCAAGCATGGAATTGGAGAGCGAGTTAAGAGAAGATATTATTTCTTCGTGTAAATTCTCAATACCAATGGCTTTGCCAAAATTATTGATTCCCTCCCAGCCACCAAAAGTTTTTTCGAATGTTTCAGGAAAATTTTGTATAAATTTTGCCGTTTCATTCACTACGACTGGCCCAACAATCGCAATAATCGTACCAATTATTAAAACGACAATTAGATAAGCAAAAATTGCCGATATAGTTTGATGTTTTTTATCTTTACCAAAATATTTTGTAAAAAAACTATTAACTTTGCGCACGAGTGGCTTTAGTGCTAATGCCAAAAAAATTGAAATGCCGATAATTACGAGACCAGTTAATGCTTTATAAACGAAAAACAACACCGCTGCAATAATAAGCGGAATTAACCAAAATTTTACAAAAGATCTTGTATCGTATCCGAATTGCCTTGTCATATACCTCCTTATAGAAATATTGTAACATAAATGTTATAATTATGTGAATGAAAAAAGTTTTAATGCACACTTGCTGCGCGCCATGCAGTATTTATTGTATTGATTCGTTAAGGCTTGAAAATATTGAGCCGACTTTATTTTGGTATAATCCTAACATCCATCCATACATTGAATATAAAACTCGTCGTGACTGTCTCAAAGAATATGCCAAAAGTATCAATACTGAGCTAATTATCAAAGAAGAATATGGTCTTGATGATTTTTGCCGTAACGTTTCTGGTAATATTGAGAATCGTTGTATTAACTATTGTTACCCTAAGCGCCTCGGCGAGACTGTACGTTTTGCAGTTGAACACGGATACAATGCCTTTACTACCACACTGCTCGTTTCTCCATATCAAAAACATGATGAGCTCAAGAAAACTTGCGAGCGACTCGCTGAAGATTTTGGCATTGAATTTTTGTATCGCGATTTTCGAGTAGGTTTTCATGAAGGACAGTCAAAAGCCCGTGAACTAGGACTTTATCGTCAAAAATATTGTGGCTGTATTTTTTCTGAAGAAGAGCGCTATGCTAAACAAATCGAAAAGGACAAAAATGTTAGTATCTGATTATAATTATGATTTACCAGAAGAACGTATTGCGAAATTCCCACCAGAGGAGCGGGGGTCTACTCGCCTTCTCGTTCTTAGCCGTAAGACTGGCGAAATTAAAGACTCATTTTACCGTAATTTGGACGAATTTTTAAACCCTGGTGACGTGCTAATTTTAAATGACACTCGCGTGATGCAATCTCGGTTATTTTGTGAATTGCCAGATGGCCGCAAACGTGAATTAGTAGTTTTAGAAAAGCACGGTAATGAACCACAACGTGTGATGTATCGAGGCAAACTTCATGACAATGACGAATTATTCACTCATGGCGAAAAAATTATTATAACCAAAATTCTTGGCAATGGTATTGCTGAGACCCAGTCTGAAACTCCGCTCGTTGAATTAGCCGAAAAATACGGCACAGTTCCCTTGCCACCATATCTTCATCGCGATGCTACCGCTAGCGACAAGAAACGTTATCAGACTGTTTGGGCTAAAAACATGGGTTCAGCTGCTGCTCCTACGGCCAGCCTTAACATGACCGACGCGCTACTAGATAAACTTCATCGAAAAGGCGTGGTTATTAAATATCTCACGCTTCATGTAGGGTTAGGAACTTTTCTACCAATGCGTACTGACAAAGTCGAAGACCATCATATGCACTCCGAGTGGTTTTACATTCCAGAAGATACACTATCAGAAATTAAACGAATACAACACGAGCAAGTAGTAGTAGGTGCGAAGAGTGAGAATTGTCAACAAAATCAGCCTAGAATAGTAGCGCTTGGTACGACCGTAGCTCGTACTTTGGAATATTATGCCAAAACTGGCAAGACCGAGGGTGAAGATGATATTTTTATCTATCCTGGTTTTGAATTCAAAATAGTTGATGCACTAGTTACTAACTTCCACGCACCTAAATCTACCGTTCTCATGTTGGCCTCAGCTTTTGCTGGTTGGGACCATTTAAAGAACGCCTACGACCATGCCGTAAGTGAAAAATATAACTTTTTAAGCTATGGAGACTCGATGTTTATATGCTAAAAGAACAGTCAATATTTACCATTACCAAAAAGATTGGTCTAGCTCGTGTAGGCACAATTCATACTCCGCATGGCGACATCAAAACCCCAGCCTTTGTTGGGGCTGCTACTCGTGCTACTGTTAAGGCTCTCACCATGAAAGAAATGCGCGAGCTTGGGAGTCAGGCAATTTTGGCAAATACTTACCACCTAGTGCTTCGCCCTGGCACCGATTTAATCAAAGAGGCTGGCGGGCTCGCCGAGTTTAGTTCTTGGCATGGGCCCACTTTTACTGACTCGGGTGGTTTTCAAATTTTTTCTTTGCCGAACGTTAAAATCAACGAAAATGGAGTTAAGTTCAAATCCCACATTGATGGGGCTAACTTTGAAATGACTCCAGAGTCGAGTATGCAAGCTCAATGGGCAATTGGCGCCGACATTCATATGGCTTTTGATCATCTTGCCAAATCAGAAAGTTACGAAGATATGAAAGAGGCCATGGAGCGTACTCATGACTGGCTTGATCGTTGCGTTATCGAGCATCAACGGTTAGCATTGACAAATACAACAAACGCACAATATCTTTACGCCGTGGTTCAGGGCGGAACTTTTCTAGATCTTCGTGCCGAATCTGCAAAATATTGTGCAGAGAAATCAGTAGATGGTTTTGGCATTGGTGGCGTCTTTACTGCGAACGGTATGGATAAAATGCTCCAAACCGTCAATTCTATTTTGCCCGAAATCAAGCCACGCCACCTTCTTGGCATGGGGCAAGAACCCATAGATTTATTTGTCGGCGCAGAATATGGTTGTGATACTTTTGATTGCGTTGGTCCTACTCGTATGGCTAGAAATGGCTCACTTTATACTTTGGACGGACGTATTAATATTAAAAACGCCAAATATACACACGATTTTACGCCCCTGATGATGGACTGTGACTGTGAATGTTGTAAAAATTACAACAAAGCTTATCTGCATCATTTGTTCAAGACTGATGAAATCACCGCTAAAGTTCTTGCATCAATTCATAATGAACATTTTATTGTCAAAACTGTTGACCGTATTCGCGAATCACTCCTAAACGACACTTTTAAGGATTATAAAGAATCTTTTCTCGCTCGCTATTATAAGAATAATAAATAAAAGCAATTACTATATATATATATATATATATATATATATAATATATA
>CAMPBO010000012.1 GCA_946638615.1 uncultured Candidatus Saccharibacteria bacterium
TAATATAGTAATTATGTTTAAAACACAAGAAGATTATGCTTATGGTGGGGGGTGTCAGGAAAAATGTTATAATAAAATAATGGAAGACCAAATCATTTTAATTGATAAACCTGCAAATATTTCTAGCTTTGGTGTGGTCGCCAAAATTCGTGGACATCTAAAAACAGAGCTTGGACACAAAATTAAAGTAGGTCATACTGGCACACTTGACCCTTTTGCTACTGGTCTCCTCATTCTTTTAACTGGTAAAATGACCAAACGTTCCAACGAGTTTTTAAAGCTCGATAAAGTTTATGAAGCCACTTTAAAGCTCGGCTATACATCTACCACTGGCGATCCCGAAGGGGAAATCACAAAATACTTAGAAACAAATCCCCCTCATTTTACTAAAAACTCTTTGCAACTAACCAAAAATCAAACTCATAACAACGAATTTAAAGAAATATGCCCAAAACAAAGCGATATCGAATTAGTCTGTAAAAATTTTCTAGGCCCCATCGTCCAAACCCCACCTAAATTTTCCGCCGTTAAAATTAATGGGCAGCGCGCCTATAAACTCGCAAGAAAAGGCCAAGATTTCAAACTTCCTTCCCGCAAAATCAAAATCTATTGTATTGACATTTTAGACTACCATTATCCCGAACTCACAATTCGCATTCACTGCAGTTCTGGAACTTACATTCGTACTCTCGCCGAAGACATTGGCAAAACTCTCCGAACTGGCGCCTATCTCACATCTCTTCGTCGTATCAAAATCGGCAGTTACGACATCAAAGACGCAGTTCCGCTCTCAAATTTTACTAATATGCTATAATAAGCTCATGCTAGTCACGAATTCGTTTCTTTCAGGCGCCCCCGTTCTCAGTGTTCAAGCTGGTGGACCGATTGGTTATTTATCCGAACCCATTGTCGACCCAGACAATCTTAAGATCGTCGCTTTTATCGTTAATGGACCGCTTATTTCTAAATCTAATAATGTTCTTGACGTTGTCAGTATTCGTGAATACTCTAAACTCGGTGTTATTATTGACGATATTGACGAATTAGTCGCTACTGACGATGTCATTAAAATTCAAAAAATCCTCGCTCTCAATTTTAGACTTCCTGGTCTTAAAGTTGAAACCAAAAAAGGTTCTAAGCTTGGTCGTGTTATTGATTTTACAGTTACCGACAATGATTTTACAATCCAACAAATTATTGTCAAACGCCCAGTCATCAAGAGCTTCATTGACCCAGAACTTACTATCTCTCGCAATGAAATTGTCGAAATTACTGATTATAAAATTATCGTCAAAGACGAAGAGAAAACCTTAAAGCAACGCGCCGAAAAAGAAGATTTTATTCCAAATTTTGTCAACCCATTCCGTAAGACTGAACAAGATCTTGCGCCAGCTGATACGAAAATCCCTGCCGACACAGATAAGCAATAAGTTTCTCATCATCATACTTTGCACGTTTTTTTGCAATTATCTTTAATATTTCTTCTTCATCATTCCGTTCGGAATTATCCAAAACCTCACTTATATTTTCTAAAGATATACCTTTTTTCATAAGTTCCATCTTAAGTCTTTTTGAGGATACGCCTTTCTTTACAAACCGATTCTCGACATACCATTTTGCAAATCCAAAATCATCAAGATACCCCTTTTCTTTTAGTCTCTCGACGGTAGTTGCAATGTAATTTTTATCCAGCTTTTTCTCAAAAATTTTCTTACTAAGATAATCTCTCGTTTCTTTCTCGCTTCGCGGCCGCACAAGTACCCACTCAAGCGCCCGCTGATAAAACTTGCCAAATTCACTCGCCTTCTTAAATTCTTCAAGTTGCTTACCAGTAATTTCCATCCCTACTTTAAGTTTAAAATCCACCACTTGTGAAACATCAAGCGAAAACGAATACACAGAATTAACAAAAACATTCACTCGGTTTGGATTTTTTACTCCCTGTTTCAAACCCGTAATTCGAAATTCATTCATTTTATTAAGACTGATTATATTTTTCTAAAATTTTCCCGTTCCACTCTTTCAAGCGAGCCAAAAACACCTCGTCTTCTGCAAGAAGCTGTTTGATATTTGGTAAAAACGCCCCTAATTCAGAATATTTTACCCACTTTACCTCTTCAACCTCCTGATCATCAAAAGAAAACTCATCCGCCCTATCTTCCCAATCATAAAAATACAAATTAATCATATCTTTCAAACGTATATACGTTTCCGCAAACTCAAGTTTTTTACGCTCAATATTAACACCTATTTCTTCACGTGTTTCGCGTATTATTGCATCAAGTGTTGACTCGTCTAAGTTAATATGTCCACCCGCAGACACATCCCACCTATCTGGGTTGCCTTTCAAAAATTTTGAACGATGTTGAAAAAGAAATTCTACTTCACCATCATACAAACGATAAAGCATCACTGCTGCACCGCCCATAAGTCGAACGGCATCATAATTATAATTATTTGGATCTATCCCACCAAACTTTTCACCATTAAAATCATACTCTTGCCAAATTTCGCCTGGATGTTCCATTTTATTCTTCATTAGCTTTTTCACGCACTTTCGCTTCAATCTCAGCCATTAGCTCTGGTTTTTCTTTAAATATTTTTTTCACCGCTTCACGCCCTTGTCCTAGAGTCTCACCATTATATTTTATAAATGCCCCTGCTTTTTCAAGTACACCATATTGCACACCAAGGTCGAGCACATCGCCAGCCTTCGAAATCCCTTCATTGTACATGATGTCAAATTCAGCCGTCCTAAATGGCGCTGCAATTTTATTTTTAACTACTTTTACTTTTGTTCGGTTGCCTGAAATATTTTCACCTTCTTTGATTTGACCAATTCTCCGAATATCTACACGTACCGATGCGTAAAACTTCAATGCATTACCACCAGTTGTTGTCTCAGGATTACCAAACATTACTCCTATTTTCATTCGAATCTGGTTAATAAATATTACCGTTGCGCGTGATTTAGAAATAATGCCTGTTAATTTTCGCATCGCTTGAGACATCAGCCGCGCCTGAAGCCCCATTTGAGCCTCACCCATATCACCATCAATTTCAGCCTGCGGCACAAGTGCTGCAACTGAATCTACTACTATTAAATCTACTGCATTAGATCGCACCAAAGTCTCAGTAATTTCAAGCGCCTGTTCACCATTGTCTGGCTGTGAAATAAGTAAATTTGCCGTATCTACACCAATTCTTTTTGCATAAGCTGGGTCTAAAGCGTGTTCTGCATCAATAAATGCCGCTTGACCACCTTGTTTTTGGATCTCTGCAATCGCATGAAGCGCTAAAGTAGTTTTACCAGAAGATTCTGGACCATAAATCTCGATAATTCGACCTTTAGGATATCCGCCACCTAACGCCAAATCTAAAGCCAAAGAACCAGATGACAAAAGCTCAACGTCCATCTTTGGCGTTTCACCAAGTTTCATAATCGAACCATCACCAAATTGTTTTGTAATTTGGGATATTGCCAATTTTAGAGCTTCGCTCTTTCCATCTTCTGCCTTATCATTTTTCTTTTCCGCCACCGCATCCTTTTTTGCCATAATAGTATTACCTTTCTTTTATTATTATATTATATCTTATTATTTAAACTACACCAACCCTATCTTCTGCGCCCCCTTGTATCACACTCCAAAACCAAAATCAACATCTTCATTCTGCCTAGGCTTATTTTACATGAGCGGGTGACAGCTCTGGAAGGGGCCCCCAAAATGTTTTGCGAAGCAAAAATTTTGGGGAGAGAGAAGAGCCGACAGGACCCGCCCAGATATGCTATAATAAAACTATGCGCATAAATGAAAACATTTTGATTTCAAGTCTTACCACCATGCGTCTCGGTGGTCCCGCAAGATATGTTATTGAAATCGAAAAACCCGATGACATCCCCAAAGCCTATAATTTCGCTCACAAAAACAACCTCCCAGTTTTCATTCTTGGCTACGGCGCCAACACCATCGGCCACGACGAAGGCTTCGAAGGCGTCATCATTATCAACCGCATGTGTGGCATAGAATTATTATCAGAGGGGGTGGCGGCTCTGGAAGGTGACCCCAAAATGTTTTGCGAAGCAAAAATTTTGGGGAGGGAGAAGAGCCGACAGGATCCCCTCCACATAAAAATTATGGGTGGCGAATACTGGGATAATGTCGTCGCCTTCGCCTGCGAACGTGGTCTTACTGGTATCGAAGCCCTTTCTAAAATTCCTGGTCTCGCTGGCGCCGCTCCTGTTCAAAATATTGGTGCCTACGGCCAAGAAATCGCCGACACTCTCGTAGAGATCGAAGTTTACGACACCGCCACCAACACTTTCAAAACTTTACAAAAATCCGACCTTCATTTTTCCTACCGCAAAAGCCTACTTAATACCACCGAAAAAGGTCGCTATTTTGTCATTTCCATTACGCTTGCATTAAAAAAAGGCCAAATGCCTCGTCCTTTTTACAACTCTATCGAACGTTATATTGCCGAAAACAACTGCACTGACTTCACCCCTCAAGGTATTCGCGAAATTGTCTCTAAAATTCGTGCCGACAAACTCCCTGATCCTCTCACCACCCCTAGTGCTGGCTCTTTCTTCAAAAACATTTACTTAAACGATGAAGAAGCTCGCTTGGCCGAACAAAAAGGCTATCCAGTCTATCGCGGTCATGATGGCAACAAAATCAATTCTGGCTGGCTCATCGAACAAGCTGGTTTTAAAGGCGCACTTCTTCATGGCATCCGCGTCAACGATAAAGCCGCTCTCGTCCTTATTAACGAATCTGCCAAATCTTACCAAGATCTCGCCTCTGCCCGCTCCGAAATCGTAAACAAAGTCTACGACAAATTCGGCTACCGACTCGAACAAGAACCAGAGGAGATAACCACATGAAAATTCTAGACGGCAAAGAGCTTGCTGGTTTCATCAAAGAACGCCAGGCCCACCAAGTCGCCACCATGAAAGAAAAACCCAAGCTCCTCATTATTCGCGACAGCGACAATCCTGTTATTACTAAATACGTCCAGCTAAAAATCAAATACGGCGAGGATATCGGCGTCAAGGTTGAAAGTTACCTCGCCAAAAATTCAACCGACATCGCAGACAAAATTCATCAAGCCAACCACGACTCCGACATTAGTGGCATTATTCTTCAACTCCCCATTCTTGAAAAATCCAAAACCGACGAACTCACCAGCCTAATTGCTCCCCAAAAAGATGTCGATGGCTTATCGGGCCATGGCAGTTATGACTCCGCCACCGCTACTGCCATTAATTGGCTCCTTGCTGGCTATGGCATCAATCTCGATAATCAAAAAATCGCCCTCGTTGGTCGTGGCAAACTCGTCGGCGCCCCCCTGTACAAAATGTTCACAAGTTCTAATTACCACGTCGATCTCTTTCACCACGGCTCTGACTTGACAAAGCTTAACCAGTATGATATAATTATAACAGCGACTGGTGTTCCCGGTCTGATTTCTAGTTCCATGATAAAGCCTGGCGCCATAGTCATCGATGCTGGCACAGCTTCAGAAGACGGTATGCTAAAAGGTGATGTTGCGGACGAAGTCCGCACTCGCACCGACCTCGCCGCCATCACTCCAATTAAAGGCGGCGTCGGTCCACTCACCGTCACCTGCCTCTTTGACCACGTAATCCAGGCTTCTCTAAAACAACTTTAAACTATCTACGATTTCCCGGCCAATTCGGGTTATTTCTTTGCGACTCATCGAAATCCCGCATCGCCTGTCGTATCTCTTCATCTGATGCTCTTATAATTGAGCCGCTATCACCAGTTTCTCCAGCTCTTGCATTGAACGTTTCCCCTTCTCTCGCCACACCAGCTTGCGATATCTGGGAAACTACATCGCTAGTAGCATTCGCTCTATTATTAATAGCCCCGCTAGCTGGATTAGAAGCTATATTCTTTATTAAGTTGCCAATTCCATCTGCAATCATTTTAGCTTGATAATCACTATCCCCATACGCCAAACGATAAATCTGCTCAGCTTTTGTAATATCAAGTGGTGTGCCGTTTTCTTTATTTGTTCGAATAGACTCTTGTGCAAGATTTTGTAAATAGTTTATGTCATATTGATCCATTTTACCATTCTTTATTAAATCGGCCATTGTTCTAAGACTTTTACCCTGAACGCCCATCAATTCATCCGCCGTAGTTACATGATGTTGCAAAGCGTCATTAATATTTTTCGTGTTTGATAACCAATTATCAAAACTCATATCCGCATCAATTGATCCATCATTTATTCGCGATACATACTCAAATTCAAATGGCGATCCAGCACGAACCATTTTTGAATTTATGCCCTCCGCTAATTCTTTAGAAACTTTTTTAAGTCCTTCTCCACTAAAATCACCCTTTGTCATCATACTAACAAAATCCTTTGCTGTATCCTTTCGCCGACTCGCTATACGTGCTACTGCTCGCGCACCATCATAATTCCCTTTATCCATATATTCTTTGAATATTTGGCTAATACTACGTTTTCCTGCTTTATAGTCAGCTGAATTTATATCAACATCCGTAAGAATAGCACCATCGTTAGTTGCATTTTTTACTAATAGCTCATAATTACTAATTTCATCAGCACCAGCTTTTTTCTCTTGCGCTACTCGTGCCGCTTCGTAACCTACACCCATCAAACTACTTTCTCTCGACCTTGCATCTTGATCTTTTAGATATTGACTTCTTGCTCTAGCTACCCCTCTTTGCCCTCCACGAATCAATTTACCAAATCGTGATACATTTCGGTCATTCCCATTACGGTCAATCCCAGCCCTAATCCTCGTACCTTGTTCTCGACCTCTTTCTTGTGCCATTTTATAAGCTTCGCTACCTTGCACACGTCGTACTGCGCCACCTCGCAATCTGTCTCCAAATCCAGAAATTTTCGCTCCAAGATTTCCCATTGCTGCAAAAGAACCCTTAAGTATTGAAGGAATAAAGAATATTGGTACTACTCCCACAATCATCGCCATAAACGCCATTGCAAAACCACCCGCACCCGTGCCTGCTGATAATAATAATCTCGACACATAATTACCACCCCCTATTAACAATCCAGCAATAGGATAAACTAGTAGTAATCCTTGTCCTATTTTTACCCATCTATCAAATAATTTTTTTGTGTTTGGCAAAATATAACATGCAAATGCTAGAGGTGAGATAACTGTAAGTGCAATAATTGCCGCTTGCCTTGCTGCGAGCAGTAAAAACAAGAAGAAAATCGAAATCACCACCGTAATTGCTGCTACCAGGAGTGGCAAAATTATTCCCCCTAACACTCCACCCGAAGATACCGCCCCCCAAATACTGGTCGCCAAAATTCCAAGAAGTGCTACGCCAGTTAGCGTAGTCGTCCCGACTGCTGCAATACTAACTCCGCTAGCCGTACCATCAACGGTTGTATTGATTGGAGTCCCTGCAACCTCAATAGATTGAGGGGCTCCATTCCCAACTGGTAAATTGCCAAACAAAGACTGCAAACCATTTCCCGTGATATTTGACAAATCTACACAAACAAGACAAATCAAATATGATAAATTAATTAAGATTGCCGCAATAATTAGTTTTGGTAAAATTTTCTTTATACCATAGTTGTCAATACCCACTCCAGTTAATTGCGAAAAGATCACAACAATTAATAGAATAATAAATATTATATTTGCGATTCCTTGAAATATACTCCATGCAAAGCCAGTACCATATGTATCATCTTGTCCAGAAAATAGTATCGGCTGCACCTGTAATGCTGGTTCCACATATTCATCATAAATAGTTTCCGAAGCATTGCTTAACAAATTTAGTATTGGACAAATAATCCACCCTAAAGATTCTGCCGCACCCGAACTAGCACAAGTGGGGTCTGTATTAACATTTTCAGATATATTTCCTGGGCCAATACCACTCCCCGAATCTCCCACCGCCAAGACATCATCCAAAGTATCTATATCTACACTATTAAACCAATCTACTATCTTCTGCATCGTAATGGTTTTAATTGTTGGATATAATTGATTGCCGCCGTTAGTAGTCATTGTTTGCGTATAGACAGAAATACTATTTAAATCTTGTCGATTAAAATTAGCATAATACGTTTCAAAAATACCTTCAGGAGATTTTAGCCTAATCGGAATAAGTCCATCTTTAGAACTCGGCTCTCGTGTTAAACGATTTTGTATTACGTTAGGCAAATTCTTATCCAGATAGTAATAATAAAGCTGATAGCGTTCGCTAGGAGTCAAAGCCAGTCCAGCCAAATCCATTCCTGACATATCTAATATAGATTCATTAGATACATTGTATAAATTTCCACCCTCCGCATAGACAAAATCTCCCGCGTCACTCGAACTTATGATACCGCCAGTTCCGTTTTCTTCTCTTGTAGCGTTAAAACTATAATAATTTTCGCGCTTAAGCGACGCCCCCATCATACCACCACTTCCACACCTTAATCCCCACGTCACTTGCTTTAACTCATTTTCTACATCTCGATAAAATTCTTGCACATTGTTTTTTAATGGAATTATAACAGCTTGAGAATCATATATTTTTTCGCAACCCCCTAGCAAAGACCCGTCGATTTCAATTTTCATGTTGTGATTTTCAAATTTTATGCTTATGTCATTAAAAAGACCTGGTCCAGAAGTAGAGTACCATGTTGTGCCATCATCACGTTTAGTCGCTGTCACAACAACCGACGAAATCTCTTTTTCATCGTCATTCGGTAAACAATTCGTGGTTGACCCCGATGAATAACAGCTGGTTTTTATTGCTTGAATAGTAAATTTTTGTCCATCAGTTTCATCGATCGAATAACCTAATTTCTCCAAAAAAACTCTCGCTTGTCCAGGATTATTCCAATTAGTCTCTTTGTTCATTCCTGCATAGTCTAAAACCCCCGTTTTAAGTCCACTCGTTCCTAGAAAGAGCTCCCGACAATTCACTTTTCCATTCATCACAGAATGTTGAAAATTATTTGAAGGTAATGCCAAGCTTCCACTTTTCGAAAATACATCTTTGGCAACCTCACCACTTTCTTTTTGTTTTATGGGGGAATTGATATCATCTTTCACGCATTGATAATACTGCGTAAATATCCATTTTTTCATAATTGTCGCATCGCTGGCCGCTGAAACATTTTTGCAAAGCAAAGTTCCCAAAAACAAACTAAAAAATACACAACCTGCAATCATAAATAATTGTGCTCTTTTAAGCATTCGAAGCTCCTTCATTTTGTTGTACATTATATATCTCTGAATATAAATCTATTAATGTCGTGGCAGCTCTATTTTCTAATGTGATTAAACTTTCTAAAGCTTCAGTCATTAAGGCATTATACGAATTTTTTTCCTCTTCGCTCTCAACATAACAATTCTCTACAATGGAATTATTTTTTATGCATCCAAATGAATCAGCTTTACTAATCATTTCAAGTGTCGCAAGTCCCAATTTTTGCATATTTTCTAAATAAATACCTAGGTAGTTATCCATGTCTGTAAGACTATAAAAAATCTTTATATATTCTTCAGTTTTTTCCTTACCGTCTTCAATATAAGATTTTAAAATGTCTTCTCTTGTCAAACTCAAAGTTAAAGCATAATCCTGGAAATAAGTCTCAAGCGGGCTAGTGTCAATATCTCCTCCCATCGCATAATAGTTTGTACTAAAATCAATATATTTTTCTTCTGCTTTTTGAACGTAAGGTATTATTTCATTTTGAGTTAAAGTCAAAAAGAACGGTTCAGCTTTTTGTAGTGTCTCGATAGTTAATGCATCGTCGTTTTCAAAGCCCAACAAGACATAATTAATATAAGAGTTGAATTTAGATTCAACTGAAATCCGATCATCATTCTTTAAATTATTATTTAATCCATACCAAACCCCAACTCCAACTCCAGCCACAATCAATATCAGTAACGCTATAACGCCAATAATAATCCGAATTTTATTTTTCTTCGAGCTTGTATTATTTTCTGTACTGCCCAACAAAATCACGGGCTGATCATTGCCACCAAAAGAATTATCATAGGACGGATTCATATATACCATCATTATAACATAAGCAAATTCAAAATCACATATTTATAAACAAAAATGGACCCTTAAAGGTCCATCTTATCCCATCCGCGAAGCGGTCAGCGTTTGGGCCCGAATCGGAATTTATTTCTAACTCGGGCCCTAAACTAGTTTTTTATTAAACTTTCTTTAAAAGGAAGCTTAAAATTTTTTGCGACTAGCAATGAAATAACCAGCAGCGGTAACAATTGAACCAGCACCAATCGCACCAGTCACAATTGTCTCTGGACCAGTCTTTACAATCTCCTTTGGTTTTGAATCAGGAGTTGGAGTTGGATTAGCTTTACAAGCTTCATCATCTCTTTTCACAAAGACTGACGCATCGTTTTTGAAAATTTCTTTATTGACTGTAGCACTAGCCCAGTTTACCAACTGGTTATTGCCACAAGCCAAAGTTTTGTTTACAACCTTACCAGTAAAACGCACATAAGCATTACCGTTAGAGTTATAATTACCAATATTAATACCAGTAGTGGTCAAAGTATTATCTTTTAACAAAACCCCTTTTTGGTAATCTGAGTTGTAAAGATAAGTTGAATTATCTACATACTCAACGTTATTTGGAAGTATATCCCGAATTATCACATTGTCAACTCGGCTAGAAAGCAAGTTAACATATTCAATCTGAAATTCTACTTCATCACCAACTTTAGCTTCTACTGATTCACTCCAAGTCTTAGTACCCTTCAAACGAACGGTTTTTGCAACTTTTGCTGCAAGTGCAGTATGCACCTTTACATCAATAGTCACTACACCATCGTATTGATAACAACCTGGAATATTGCCATCAAGCTTATTATAACCGAGTAAGGCACCCGAATTAATAATTGCATCTGAAAGGCTTACAGTTCCAAGATTAGCATTTGTATATTTAGCTGAACCTTTTACGTATTCAAGATAAATATTTTCGCTAGCTTTAAGTGTTACTTCATCCCAATAACGAGTTGGTGTAGCATTCGATGAATCGAGATACCCAATAATTGTATGCGATTTAGCAACATTAGTAGGAAGGCTAAAGGTTGCTTTTACATCTTTGGCAATCGCAGCCATTCCTTTAGGGTTATTGTTATGGACATAAAGACGGATTGTATAAGTTTCACCATCTTTTACGTCAATCGTATCGGCATTCCAAGTGCTGACATTCGCACCAGCAACTTTCGCGCCTACGAAGTTTTTCTCATCTCCAATTTTCTGATTACTAGAGATAGAGTTAAAAGTGATAGTATTTCCAAGAACACCTTGGTTTATCTGCGCCAATGTATAACTTGGACGACCATTGTTAGAGTCACCCCAAGCATTTACAAGCGCAGGAGTAAGTGTGCCTGCCATGACAATTGCAGCAGCAGAAACACCTAAAATGCTTTTATAAATTTTACGCATATTATTCCTTTCTTAATTATAAATTTTGTTTTGCTAGCCTCAAATTGTTAACTTTCGTCTGACTCTTCAACCAAATCATCTCAGTTTCAAATCTTGGGTGAAGTCCGGCAACTATAAAAGTCGCCGGACTTTCCTAAGGTGCACACCCATATTCGTGCTAATCCAGCGGGCCTCCCCACTCATTCGAACCCGAAGGATTAGCGATCGTGACCCCATCTACGGTCTCCGCGGAAGATATTTCTCCCGGAAGCGTATTTATCCCACCACTATCAGCATTGTTGCTGATAGTAGTATCAGGCGGGGTCGAAGTAGTTGGCAAATTAGGCTCCTGGCCTTTTTTCGTCTCCAAGTACCCATTTATTGCGGAATCATATTCTTCCGCAGTTTTATGGTCTGAATTCCCTTTCAGATCATCAGCTGAATTTTTAGCCCCAACACCATTATTGGTATTAGGGCCGACAGTCGGATTATCGTTAGGCTTCACAAGGTCTCCTGTTACCCCTTCATTGGGGTTTTTAACATAAGTAGGCCTCCGCCATCCACCTCCACCAATTGGCGGAGTAAACGGAGAGACACTTGGAGGGGTTATCAGACCCTGTTCGGGAGTCGGAGCAGGCGTCGGCGTCGGAGTCGGAGCAGGCGTCGGAGTCGGAGTCGGAGCAGGCGTCGGAGTCGGCTTAGGAGTCGGTTTGACCTTTAAAGCTTCCGACGCATTTATTAGTTGATAACCGCACTCAATACGGAAAGCAACTTCAATCTCCTGTTCCTTTATCCTAAAAGTATAGACCAAAAGTTTTCCATCACCAGCAATGGTCTCCATAACAATAATGTCAGGAATACCATCAACCGTATATGGATTCATATACATTTGGTCTTTGATATTTTCCGCATCGCGGAGCTCGATTTTCTCCGCTGAGTCAAGAAAAGCGAAAAATGCTTCTCTTGATTTTTGATAAAGCTCTAAATCTTCCATAAATCTTACTTTTGCCAGATTCATGGTTTTTACAAAATCAGAGCCATCGTCATCGTTATGGAACTCACCAATAAAACGAGTTCCCAGCTTAGCATCGAACCCTCCTGCGTTTGCGGCAAACAATGCGGGGTCGATTTCCATTCGTGATCTCATGTCACGATCGAAATCTTCCGCCTGCCACTCAGGATGAACTTCCATCGGATTATAACCAAAGTTATAATCGTCTGTCGGATCATCGTTCTTCCCCATAGAAAGATTAAAGAACCCTATCTTAGACTCTTCTATAGGTTGTTCTGCCTCTACTCCTTCTGCCGGCTCAATCTCTTCATTCGACCGAGTCGGCAAATTAAAATTTTCCCAGGCTACCTTAGTTGAAAGTAGGGCAATTATAATTATAATTGCCACCACAACAACAATGGCGCTTAGGCAGTTAAAACCTGTCGCCAAGGTTTTCTTTTCCTTGACGACCTCTTCCGAGTCGTCCTCCTTTGGTGCGTATACCTCTTCAACGCGAAAACGACACGCATTGAAGAGGAAATAGCCAATCGTAGCGACACCGAGAATCCACGGTACCGTCGTCACCACAGAGGTCCAAAACGGGTTGTCCCATAGCCCCGTAGTGGCTATTGCAGTAGTTTCGGTTGTCCTAAACACAAGGACTACCATAATCACGAAGGTCAAGACCTCTGAGAGTTCTGAGCCTTCGATTTTCCACCATGTAATCAAGTACACATGGTAGAATATCATGACCGCCAGAAAAACTGGCGCCATGAAGAGCGACTCCACGCTCAATTTTGGGGTGAAGAAATTCACTGCCCCGACTATTACGCCGAGAGCAATAGAATTTATCCACCCGCTACTGTTTACCGAGGTAAACAGTAGCAGTAATTTCTGGTACCATTTTTTTCCATCCACTTTATCAGTAGATGGGCCTTCGAATAAAGCTGTGGCCGTGGCAGCCAAAAATGCTACTACTGCGCCCAAAATTATACTTCTCATCATGGCTATTAGCCTCCTTTTTTTTATTTTTCCAGAGGCTAACGCCCCTGGGATTGGGGGGTCAGTTTGAATACGAATATGGATTATGTTCATCAGATTTCATTTGAAATCTGAGATGATTTGGTTGTAAATGGTCTTCCAGTTTTGAAAACACACCAAAACCCAGACTGACTACATTGTATCACACTTTCGCTTTTTTGTCAATATAAATACTGGTTTTTTGCACTTATGTCTAAATCATTATAAGTTAAGTATTATCCCTATGAAAAACCCTGGCAAATGCCAGGGTTTTGTAGCTTAAACCTCCACGTACTTAGTTAACTCTTCGTGTGTTAATTTATGGTCGATTTTACCATCAGGACCGATCATACAATAGACGGCCTTATACTGAGGGTCAATCTGTCTTGCTTTCACAAGATCTCTTGACACCTCGTTTTTGCTAGTCACGGGGTTGAAATACTCATACCCCATGACTACCGAAGCTTTTTTAGCTGCCTCAGCGGCAGCTTTTTCGACCTTTTCAGCCTCAGTGGCAGCTTTTTCGACCTCTTCGGCCTTAGATCTAAGATCCTTGGCTTCAGCTCTAAGCTCGGCCGCTGTTTTTTTAGGCTGTTTAGACTCAGCCACCGTTTCAGGCTGCTGATCTGCTTCAGTTATCGTTTCAGCAGGTTGCCGATCGACGACCTTAGCCGTCTCTTCAGTCTCTTCAGCTACTGCCCCAGGATTCTGGCTAACTCCAGCCACCGTTTCAGTTATCGGACCATTTCTAAATTTAGATTTTCCCATTTAATCACAACCTTTCTAGTCTAAAACAGGATGAATTTTTAAGCTACATGACTTAATCATATCATACTTAATCAAAAATGTCAATGCTAATAACATAAATAAACAAAAATGGTGCGAGTGGAGGGAGTCGCACCGCAGGTCCGACTCCCGACTGTAAAGATTTTCTGAAACAAAAATGGTGCGAGTGGAGGGAGTCGCACCGCAGGTCCGACTCCCGACTGTAAAGATTTTCTGAAACAAAAATGGTGCGAGTGGAGGGAGTCG
>CAMPBO010000013.1 GCA_946638615.1 uncultured Candidatus Saccharibacteria bacterium
AAGGCATCGGTACGAGAACGTGTCGATGGATTACCTCCTTTCTTGAGAAGGAATTGATGCGCTTGTCTCTCGCAAGGGAACAAGTAGCTAGGTCGGTTACGGTTGTGTTAAGTAAGCTTATAACACAACAACATCTTTTCGGAGACGTAACATTAAGCTAAAACACGAAACTTACGATGATTTGCACAACTAAGTTGTTAAAGAAAAATACCACCTGTAAAGGTGGTATTTTTTTGGTAAAAATGTCGTTATTTTTTTATCTCTCGTCCCCAGCTCCAACCAAAGTCCCACGCGTCTTGCGAGAAGCGAGCTTTTCCAGATTCATTTTAGCAAGCTCGGACATCGGCGTATCTAGGTACAGTGACACTTCTGCCACATACCAAAGAACATCGCCAAGTTCTTTCAAGATCGCAACGCGTTCCTCTTCCGTAAAATCCCCATGTTTGTCGCGCAGAATTTTTTTAACTTTATCTGCAAGTTCACCTGATTCGCCAGTTAGACCAAGCACTTTGTCGAGAAATTCTGGTACGTTCAAAGTTTTCTTTTGTATAACTTCGCCCATATTTTTAATCCCGAGATCTGTAGTTTTAGCCTGAGCTTGATACTCATCAAAATCCATATACCTCCTTATCTTTAAAATAATTATACCACAGTGGTATAATATAGTTATGGAAGATGCCAGAAATCTTATTGATGAGTATAAAGGCTTAGAAAACGAACAAGTTTTTGACGCTCTCAGCAAAAAACGCACTGGCCTTGAAATCGCTATCGAAAACGTTGAACACGATTTTAACATTGGTTCTATTGTCCGCACTGCGAACTCTTTTAATGTTAGTAAAGTTCACATTATCGGCAAGAAAAAATATAATCGCCGTGGAGCTATGTGTACAGACAAATATTTAGAAATTGTTCATCATCCAAATATCGAGGATTTTTTAGAAACCCAAAACGATAGGGAGCTAATCGCTATTGAAAACAACACTCCTCGCGCCATTCCGTTAAGCACTAAGAAACTCAAGAAAAACACCACCTTAATTTTTGGATCTGAAGGGAATGGTATCTCAAACGAACTCTTAGAAAAGGCCAAAGAAGTTCTATATATAGAGAGTTTTGGTTCTACGCGCTCAGTTAATGTAGGCGTCGCTGCCGGGATTGCGATGTATGAATATGTTCGCCAAAATATCTTCTGAAACCAAAACGTCTTCCAAGGCTTCAACCAAAACCTTGTTTGAGCCACCTTCTAATGTGGCTTCACCCGAAAAATCTAATTTTTTTCGTCGTCTTGACATCCGTTTCCCATGGCTAAAATTGGCCATGATTTTTTTGCTGGGCATAATTATTATTATTGACTTACTTGATTTTACTATCCCGAAAGCTACCGACCCCCACGATAAAATTAGAATTGCGCCTATGTCCTATCACGTTCGTGTCACTAAGAGAGTTTTAGAAGGGAAGATGCTCGTTGCTCTTACTTTTGATGATGGGCCTTCTAACTTAACAACCCCCACTCTTCTTGATATTCTCTACAAAGAAGATGTTCCTGCAACTTTTTTTATGCTTGGCAATATGATTTGTCGCTATCCTGACATTGCCCGTCGTATTGAGTCTGAAGGCCATGTAGCAGCTAGTCATACTATGTACCATCAAAATCTTACTCATATCTCGGCCGCCGCTATTCAGGCTGATATCAATGAAGTGGATACTGCATTTAACAATATCTTGGGTCATTTACCATCCTTTACTCGTCCACCTTATGGTAATTTCAATTCCACCGTTCGCACTATAGTTAATACTCCGCTTATCCTTTGGTCGGTCGATACTCTAGATTGGAAAAATAAATCCTCTGATGCTATTATAAATACTACACTATCTCAAATCCATGACGGTGCTATCATCTTAATGCATGATATTCATTCTACCACCGTCGAAACAATACCCGCTTTAATAAATATTCTTAGAGACGCTGGTTATGAGTTTGTTACGGTTCCAGAACTCGCTAAACTAAGAGGAAAGGATCTTATAAAAGGTGCCGCTTATTATAATTTTCGTCCCTAACTCATTCCAGTGTTGATTTTTTCTAGTTTTTTTGATAAAATACAGGAACGAGGGGTAATAGCTCAGCTGATTAGAGCGCTGCCTTTGCAAGGCAGAGGTCCAGGGTTTGAATCCCTGTTACTCCACCATTTTACCAAGCGGGGATATAGCTCAGCTGGTTAGAGCGCGTCACTGATAATGACGAGGTCTGTGGTTCAAGTCCACATATCCCCACCAGATTATAAGAAATTCGGCGCTTTCGCCGATTTTTTAGTGATTTTTAATTGTCTTGCATTTTTTAGCATGGTATCCTAAGGGGGTATTTCAAAAAAACTCCAAAAAAAAGAGGAATCGCCTTGATAAGGTTTGAGGCGATTCCTAGGTCATACATGTATTTTAAGTAGCCTCGCAGTTTTGTCTACTTAAAACTAACCCCATTTTATATCACAAAATGAATATAGTCAATACCTTTTTCCACATTTTGTGTAAAACATCAGAAAAAAGTGTTCGGTAAGAATAAAAAAATTAAAACATAATTTTAAGAAAAAGCATATTGACAAAACGAAAGCACTATGCTATAATTAAGCCATACACTCATAAAAGGGTGGTGTTTATTAAGTAATTTGGTGGGCAGAATAGGAGTTCTAGAAATGGCTGGAACTAAAGCTGGCGGCATGAAAGCTGCTGCTACTAATAAAGCTAAATACGGTAAAGAATTCTATGCTCGTATTGGTAAAAAAGGTGGCCAGAATGGCCACACTGGTGGCTTCGCTGCTAACCCTGCGTTAGCCCGCGTTGCTGGGGCCAAAGGTGGACGAATTTCTCGTCGTGGCCCAGCTAAAAAAGCTGCCTAATTTTAAAAAAGAAGTATCAGAAAGATACTTCTTTTTTAGTTTATCTAACTTAGGTTCTCACAACAGGGGCAGTGATAAACGCCGCTAGGAGTTTGAAATCGCGTTAGCCCGCATTTTGGACAACGCGATTTTTTGTGCAACCAATCTCTGTAGGTATCAAGTTCGTTTTGAATTAGGTCTTCATCGATAGCCACGCCGTACGTATTGGCCAACTCTTTGGCTTTTTCCCAGGCGTCAGATTCCATTCTAAGCCTCTCTACATCCATTTTAAAGGTCTTATGCTTTAAAATCGCATGAGACACCTCATGTAGGGTCAAAAGTTCGCAAAAAGGCTCTGGTGGCCCTAGAATGATAGTTTTTGGTGGACGAAAAGCAAATTTACGTCCTTCGCGAAAAATAAACTCAGGATAATCGGTTTTTAAACGTTCTAAAAGCTCCATAGAAAAAGGGAATTACTCCCGCTCCTTTTGCTTAGCGTAGATATAGCAACCATAAATCACAGATTCAGTAGGGCGTCGCGGTTTTCTGTATTTTACCTTTAAATCGTTAGGTAAATATTTAATATATAATCGGAAAATCTTACCAAGCGGACCACCTAAAACAATCGTATCAGGGTGATATTCTTTCACAATATCTGGTAATCCGAGATAAATTCGTTTAGCTATATCCATAAGTTCAGTCTTTTTTCTGAGGTTGGTTGCATAATCGACATGATAATAATTTTCTAGCGCACTTGCTGCCGCAATATCTTCCCATTCTTTTAATTCGTCATTATAAGAGTATTTTATATGGCCTGGCTCAAAGCTGTTCGATTCTGGCAAAATTCGATTTTTTTCAACGATTCCACCGCCAATTCCAGTTGAAAAAGTCAGAAATATCGTTCGTCCAGGCAAGCGAAAGCCTTCATAAAGTGTGGCCAAATTCGCATCATTTTCAAAAAATATCGGGCAACTGAACAAATTTTTTATAGGGGTTAAAAGGTCAATTTCATCCCAATTACGATTTCCAAGTTTAACTGAATAATTTTTTTGTACAATTCCAGGGATTGCTACAATGATAGAAAAAATTTTGTATCGAGAAAACTGTTTTAAATTTTCGATCAATTCAGCTGTAAAAGTTTTGTAACCTTGGGCGGTCTTAAATTTTATTCGCCTTATCACCCGCCCTCGCTTTGAAAATAGAGCAATTAAAGTTTTAGTCCCTCCAATATCAACCGCTAAATACATATCTTGATTATATCACAAGAATTTGCTATAATTTAACTCATATTTAGGCCCACTTAATAGTTTTGTTATCGAAGCGTGATAATTTCGAGGGGACCCCGCAAAGGTTGAGCGAGGGAAATGAGTAATGACTCCGTCAACAGATCTATTAAGTGAGCCTAAGGAAGGAAATAATTTAATTATGGCAAATGCCAAAAAACTAACAATGGATGAACTCCTTACTAGCGATGAGGGTTCGTTCAAAAAAGCTATTGCAGGTGACACTGTTAAGGGTACGGTTTTATCTGTCAAAAAGCACGAGATTTTGATCGATCTCGGTGCACAAGGGGTTGGGCTTATACCTCGTCGCGAGGCTTCATTCGCCCGCAATCTAAATGTCGGGGAAGAAGTTAATGCCTCAGTCGTCGAAGCTGAAATGGATGACGGCTACGTTTTGCTTTCACTTCGTAAAGCCGTTAAGGATAAAGGTTGGGATGAAATCTCTACCAAACTCGACGGTAGCGAAACAGTCGAAGTCACGCCATTTGACGCTAACCGTGGCGGTTTACTAGTCGAATACGAAGGTATTAGGGGTTTTATGCCAGTATCTCAGCTTTCTGCAGAGCACTATCCAAGAGTCGGCTCAGCTGACAAAGACGAAATCTTGCAACGTCTTAATTCGTTGGTTGGCAAACCAATTAAAGCTAGAATTCTAGACGCTAACAAGAAAGAAAACAAACTCATCTTCTCAGAGAAAGAAGCTATTAAAGACGGTCTTGCTGAGCGTTTTGCTGAACTTAAAGTTGGTGATATCGTCAAAGGTGTAGTCACTGGTGTGGTCGATTTCGGCGTTTTTGTAAACGTAGACGGTATTGAAGGTCTTGTTCATATTTCTGAAATTTCTTGGGAAAGAGTCAATAATCCTTCAGACTATGTAAAAGTCGGCGATCAGCTTGAAGCTAAAATTATTGCCATCGATAAAGAACGCTTATCTCTTTCAATGAAACAACTCGTAGAAGACCCATGGATTTCTGAAGTTGCCAACCTCAAAAAAGGTTCCAAAGTTGAAGGTACAATCACTCGTATCACCCCATTTGGTGCTTTTGTTCAAATTTCTCCAGCTGTTGAAGCCTTGGTGCATGTTTCCGAGCTTGGCGAGGGTTCTGATGTCGATCCAGAAAAGATTTTCACTCTAAATGAACGTAAGAGTTTCAAAGTCTTAGATATCGATAAAGAAGGTCGTAAAATCTCCCTCTCTATTGTGAAATAATCCACTTTAGTAAAAAGACCCCTAAAAGGGGTCTTTTTGGGGTCTTTACAATTCTAACCTTTAGCGTTATAATCATAAAAAGCACCAAAATAATAAGAAAGGTTGCACAAAAATGCAAAACGGCGAAAAAAACACTAGCAATCAAGAAACAGACTCATCCTGGGGCAGCTTGAGCGATTTCGCTGGCGAACAAAACCTCAATAGTGGAACTGGTAAAGCTCGGACTTTTTCGGAATTTGACCTTTATCCAAAAATGCCAGGCGAATCCAACGAGGAATATGGTGAAAGATTAAAATTTATGCATGAAAAGACTGCCGAATATGAGGCCGCCGAAACTGCCAAAGCCGAGGAGGTCGCGAAGGATACCGAGAAAGATGCCTATTTTGCTTCCGAACAAGGTCAGAATGAATTGGGAGAAGAAGCAAAATTCGATCGTTTAGTAGAAAAATTAGAGCATGCTGTCGCCGAAGGTAAAATGAGTGCCGAGCATGCCAAAAATTTGATGGAACGTCAATTAGAGCAATCTGTTAAAGAAATTGAAGGGTATCGTCAAGACTACGAGGATCGTCAATCTGTTGGGTCTCCAGATGAAGAGGCTAGATATGAAGAATGGTTTAGGAGTCGAGATTTATTGGATTCCAAACAATCGGTTCAACCAGAACTTGAGCAAGAACCATCTTCAGAATCCCCAGAATCCCCAGAATTTCCAGAATCTCCAGAAGCTCCAAAAGTATCAACAGAAATTCTGGAGGAAAAATCCAAAGAAGAATTGATAAAAGGGCTATTGCCTGAAGTTAAAGCTGACGTTGAGGATAAATTAGCCGATATAGAAAAATGGCGCGAACGTGACGCTAACCGCCCTTGGCTAGAGGGGATTAGTCATGGCCAGGATTTTTATGACAAAATGTCTCTTGATGTTATTGAGGAAGCTATCGCAATAAACCAAACTCTCTTAGAATCAAGGAAAGAATCTGAATCTACTCCTGTCCAGCAAGAGTCATTAGATGGCGTCAGTAGCTCAGAAAGCTCAGAAAGCTCAGAAGAAGCAGAGCGAGCACACCAAGAAGAAGAGGAACGGCTTCGTCAAGAAGAAGCAGAGCGAGCACGCCAGGAAGAAAATTATTCAGCATCAACAGAAAAAGCTCTCACTAAAGCAAAAGAAGTTGTTTCTTCTTGTGATGAAAAAATCGCTAAAATACGCGCAGAGTTAGACGAAATAGAAAAAGTTAAAAGCACTGGAAAACCACCAAGGCTAAGCTTTTTGTCATACATTTTTGGCAAAGTGAACGATCGTTCCACCAAAAAATCTTCTCGTTCATAAGTGTAGTTTTTATTATTTTGCATATGTTTTATCTATGATATAATATAAAATGCATCTTTAAGGAGATAATTTTGTGAAGTATAGTAAAAAAGATTATAAAGAACGTCCTTGGCTTAAATATTTTGAGGAAGAAGGTATTGAGGGGAATATAGAATATCCAGATTGTTCAATGGTTGATATGGTAATTCAAAGTGCCGAGAAATGGCCAGATAATACCGCTTATATCTATTATGGTCATAAAGTTACCTATAAAAATTTTGTTAAAAAAATTGAAAAAGCCGCTCGTGCCCTGAAAAATTATGGTGTTAAAGAAGGTGATCGAGTTACGATTTGTATGCCTAATACTCCAGAAGGTATTACTATGGTGTATGCTGTTAATATGGTTGGGGCTGTTTGTAATATGGTGCACCCTTTATCTTCAGAAAAAGAGCTTGAATATTATATTAAGGTTGCCGAATCTAAATACGTACTTGTAATAGACGCGGTTTTTGATAAGATCTATAAGCTTCGTGACACTGCTCAGCTCGAACGTATCATTGTGGTTCGCCCTTCAGATGGCTTAGGTTTTCTCAAAAAGAAGCTCTATAACACTTTACACATTAAAAAGGTACGCCTTCCTTCTAACGATAGTAGAGTTGTTCTTTGGGAAGATTTTATCGCAAATTCGTATTTCTATCAGGGGAATTTTCATGAAGAACGTGGGGCAAATGATCTTGCGGTTATCATGTATTCTGGTGGGACCACTGGTGCTCCTAAAGCCGTAATGTTATCTAATCTTAACATTAATGCTGAATCAATTTGTGATGCCACTGTGATTCGTCAAGTCACGCCTGGCGCAACTGTCCTTTCGATTCTGCCGCTCTTTCATTGTTTTGGTTTAGGAGTTTGTATCCATACACCTCTTTGTAAAGGTTTAGGTTGTATTTTGATACCAGCTTTTTCTCACAAACAATTTGCTGATATTATCAAGAAGAATAGTCCTAATTTTATTGTGGGTGTTCCAACTTTATTTGAGGCCCTCGTTAATACTAAATTAAAATCTGATGATCTTAAGTCAGTTACGGCAGTTATTTGTGGTGGTGATGCCCTAAATCAAACTTTGCGCGACAAAGTGAACGATTTTTTAAAGTCCCACGGCTCTGACGCTAAAATCCGTGTTGGCTATGGTCTTACTGAAGGTTCAGGTGCGGTCTGTCTGTCTCCAGAGAATACTTTTGCTGACGGCATTATCGGCGCGCCTATGCCAGACATGGATTTTAAAATCATCAAGAATGATACTTTTAAAGAATTACCTGTTGGTGAGGCGGGTGAAATCTGTATTTCTGGACCTTTAGTTATGATGGGATATCTCGGTGACGATGCGGAGACCGCTCAAGCTATCCGTGTCCACGATGATGGCAAAATTTGGCTTCACACTGGCGATATTGGCTATCTTGGCAAGGATGGATTCATCTACTTCGCTCAACGTCTCAAAAGAATCATCATTTCATCGGGTTATAATATTTATCCAACTCATCTAGAATCTGTCATTAACTCCCACGAAGCTGTACTAACTTCAACAGTTATTGGTATCGATCATCATTACAAAGGTCAAGTTCCAAAAGCTTTCATTGTCCTAAAACCAGGTTATAAACCAGGGAAACGTCTAGAGCGTGAAATTCGTGAATTATTGGAGCGCAACGTGCCAATTTATGCTTTACCAGTTGCTTATGAGTTTCGAGATAAACTTCCTCAAACTTTAGTTGGTAAGGTGGCTTTCAAAAAACTTGAAGCCGAAGAAAAATCCAAATCCAAAAAATAAGCGTGATATAATAAGGGTATGTTTTGGAAAATCCTTATTGTTCTATTGATATCAATGGTTCCACTAATTGAACTTCGTGGAGCTATCCCCGTTGCAGTCGGAATGGACCTCGGTCTGCCAGAGTGGTTGATCCTCATCATTGCTATCATCGGCAATATTGTTCCCGTGCCAATTATTTATTTCTTTGCTCGTAAATTTCTTGAATGGGGAGCCAAGAAAAATTGGAAACCTGTAAAACAATTTTGTAATTTCTGTCTTCAGAAGGGAACAAAAGCCGGCGAAAAGCTGTTAAAAAAAGCTGGCGATTATGGCACTTATTTTGCACTTTTTCTTTTTGTGGCTATTCCAATTCCAGGCACAGGAGCTTGGACTGGTACGCTCGCGTCGAGCATCTTAAATTTAAATTTCAAAAAAACAGTTTTAGCCATCACCGCTGGTATTCTTGTTGCTGGGCTTATTATGCTTCTCATCTCGCTCGGTTTATTTAAATGGCTTTTTGTTTGAAGTGGGTATTAAATAACAGAACACGGTTTTCAGATTTTGCTTGGTTTAAATTTGAAGAGAATAGTCAAAAAAGAGCAGACGAAGGGGGGTTCATCTGCTCATCTTTGGCTCCCAGGACTGGGTTCGCATCATTAGATCCGATGCCCGTCTTTTTGCATTTTTCAAATGTGGCTCCCGGGACTGGGCTCGAACCAGCAACCTCGAAGTTAACAGCTTCTTGCTCCACCATTGAGCTACCCGGGACTGTAGCCCTATTATAGCATATTTTTGCTTTTTGTGATAAAATTACTCACAGATTCTTATTTTTATGGTAAGAGACAGTAATTTTGTAAGCATTTGATGAAACCAAGAAAAATTTGAAAAATTTTCTTGGCGTGAAATCAACCGCGATAAAATGCTGTTTCTTACCAATTAGCAGAAAGGAGAACGATGGAAGAAAAAACCATTCAGATTGCTGGTTCAATTACGGTTGACGAACTCGCTTCGGCGCTTGGTCTTTCTGTGACCGAGCTTATTGGGACTCTCTTTAAAAACGGTATTGTTGCTACTATTAATCAGCGTCTTGATTTTGAGACTGCTAGCATTATCATTGACGAGCTTGGAGTCAAGAACGTTAAGCTTGAACGCAAAAATACTTCCACTAAGACCTCAGACTTTCATCGTGAACTTTCTGACAAGGCAGTTGTACGCCCACCAGTAGTGGCTGTAATGGGGCATGTCGATCATGGCAAAACCACACTTCTTGATACTTTGCTTAACAAAAAAACTGTCGAAGGTGAAGCTGGAGGTATCACTCAGCATATTTCGGCTTATCAACTAAAACACGACGGCCGTTTGATTACCTTTTTGGATACTCCAGGTCACGAAGCTTTTGCGGCTATCCGTCAGCATGGTGCTATGCTTACTGATATAGTAGTAATTGTCGTTGCTGCTGATGATGGTGTTAAGCCCCAAACTATTGAAGCCATTAACTTTGCGAAATCCGCTAACGCTAAAATTATCGTTGCAATCAACAAGATTGATCGCGAAGGTGCTGATATTCCGCGCACCATGGCGGACTTATCTCAGCAAGGTCTCCAGCCAGAAGAATGGGGTGGCGATACTGTTATGGTGCCAATTTCCGCCAAGCTCAATCAAAACCTCGATCAACTACTCGACATGATCCTTTTGACTGCCGACATCGAAGAGCTTAAGGCTGATGTTGATATTCCCGCCGAAGGTCTCGTCATCGAATCTCACATGGAGACAGGGAAAGGTTCAGTAGTTAACTTGCTTGTAACTGGCGGCGAGCTCAAAACTGGTGAATTTATCGTGGCTGGCTCTACCTATGGTAAAGTCCGCACTATGCTTGATTGGCAAGGTAAGCCTAGGGGTAAAGCTACCCCATCTACTCCAGTCACTATTACAGGGTTCAAGGAGCTTCCGAACTTCGGTGATAAATTTATCGAAGCCAAAGACGAAAAAACCGCCCGCAAAATGGCTCTTCTTAATGCCCAAGCTATCGCCGACGAGTCTGCTTCTGCCAACGTTACGAGCTCTGACCTCTTAAGAATGATGAATGTTGCCGATAACTCTAAAGTTTTCAATGTTATTATTAAGGGCGATGTGCTAGGTTCTGTTACTTCAGTCGTAGATTCTCTCAAAATGATTGATACTCATGGCGAAATCACCCTAAACATTGTTTCTACTGGCGTTGGAGATGTTAATGAAAACGACGTTTATATGGCTGCCGATGAAAACACTATCATTTACGGTTTTAATGTTTCAGTGCCTATTAATATCTCTAAAATGGCTGCCCGTGACGGAGTGAAAATCCGCACCTACAAAGTTATTTATGAGCTATTAGATGACGCCAAATCTGAAATGGAAAACCTTCTTGATGCCGAGATTATTGAGGAAGACAAAGGCGAGCTTAAGGTCTTAGGTGTATTTAGAATCGAAAAGACTAGCATCATCGCTGGCGGTGAAGTTCTAAAAGGCGACGTAAAACCAGGTTTCCTCGCCCGTGTAGTACGTGATAAAAAATATATCGGCGAAGCCGAAGTCACAAGCGTCCAAAAAGAAAAAATGGACGTAAAAGAACTCGTCTCTGGCGAAACTGGCGGTCTCGCCCTTAAAACTGAGCATAAAATCGATCTTCAGGTTAATGACCGCCTCAAATTCTTCACCCGCGAATCCAAGAAACGTACATTATAATAATAAATCTTTTCTAAGCTCGCCATAAACAGGCTGAAGTTCTCAAAAAATAGTGATGGAAGGCCGGTACTGAAATACCGGAAGGTTTCCATCAAATTATTTTTTGAGAACTTCACCTTGAGCGAGCGTAAAAAGGTTTATTATTATAATCTCACGTGTTATAATTAACATAAGGAGAATAGTATGGACTTTGACGAACAGTTTTTACAAGAAATGGGGCTCTCGGCCATGCCAGAGGATCAAAAACAAAAATTCCTCGATTACGTTCAAGAAGAACTTGAGGTTCGTATTGGCGAGCGTATTTCCAAAGGGCTCACCGAAGATCAATTAAATGAATTTGACGCTATCGCTGATCAATCTGAGGCTACCAAATGGCTCGAAAAAAATCGCCCCGACTATCGTGAAATCGTCAACCGCACCATTGAAGAAATGAAATCCGAAATCCGCGCCAATCGCGCAAAACTTGTCGGTGTCTAATTTTGGTAATCATTAAATTGCTGACACTTAAAATTCAATAAATAGATTATTTTCTGTATCCGTTCAAAAACGCTTTCGCGTCCATCGCCTTGCGCCCCTCGGGCTGCAATCTATCTACGGCCACAGAGCGCCCATCAGCGCAGGGAATTGCGAGAACCGCCGTTTCACCTGCCTTCAATATATGTGCCTCTAAAATAATGCAAGAAATGCCGTAGAACGCATATTTTGGTTTCGGATAGCTTTGAAAAGCTACGATTTTGCGAAGAGTTTCTTCCGCCGTATCTGTTTCGGGTGTTAAAAGTGACATCCCTTTATCCATTTTGCCGCAAAAAGTCGCTTTTTCATCATCTTGCAAGACTGGTCTCGGCAAACCGCCTAGATGTGAGCAAATCCATTCCGCCCCCGCCTCTGCCAGAATTTTATAAATTGCATCTTTTGGCGGAATTATTCCTGAGATCAACTCCACCCCCGCTCGCCTAGCGATTTCGTCCCCTGAAAAATTCATCTGGTGATATATTGGCCCTGCGTCCATCGCCTTTGCTAGCTTCATTACCGACACGGAAAACTCCGTCGCGCCATCCGAAATCGCACTCTCGATCGGTGAAGCCCCCCTATATAAAGGCAAAGCCGAAGGGTGAATATTCAAAATTCCTTCTGGCTCAAACAAATCTAGTACGTCGCTCCGAATCAACACCCCAAACGAGGCTAACACCCCATGTACCTCAGGATTTTCGGCCTTTAGTCGCTTTACTTCCTCTAAATCTTCACATGTTCGCGCGTGAAAAATCACCTGGCACTCTCGCTTTAAAACTGCTAATGCATAATCTGCTAGCGCTCCGTTTCCAAAAAAGATGATTTTTCTCATCGTAAATTACTCTTCACTCCAGAGTTTTTTATTGTCAGCAATTTCAGTATCGTAATCTACTGGTATCAAGTCACCTTTATCATCCATCTTGTAAAAGGCGTCTTTCACTCCCTTGATATGGTCTATGAATAAGACTCCATCTAGATGGTCAATCTCGTGAAGAAGCGTCCTTGCGAGTTCATCGGTCGCCTTAATACGCACCTCTGTACCGTCTTCTAATTTAGCCTTCACTCTTACCTTAGTGGCACGCGGCACCATTCCATAAATCGAGGGAACCGAGAGGCATCCCTCATAATCAGTCTTGATCTTACCTTCCGCCTTTATCACTTCTGGGTTAATTAGCGCCGTGAAAGTTGCGTTTTTCTTGTCTTCCATATCATCGCGGATGATAATAATCCGCTTATTTACCCCCATTTGGGGCGCTGCCATCGCCGCCGATAGCTCGTAAGGGTGGTCTTTTTCCCAATCAAGTGATAATTTTCGCATATCAGCAATAATTCCCAAAATCTCGTCATCAATTTTGGAAACCTTACTAGACTTCTCCCGAAGTCGCGCATCTGGCGTGGTGATAATTTTCATAAGCCTATTATAGCACTTTTAAGAGGTAAAGTAAACCAAGACTAAAACCTTAGCTTGAACGAGCATTGCGAATAAAAGCAAGGTTTTAGCCAATTATGATTAGTTCGCCAGAATCAAGATTTTGGCTCTCAAGCGCCACGCTTTTGATTGCTGGATCTTCGTAGGTATTATAATAATAGGTTTTCGTGCGAGTAGAATAACCGCCAGTGTAGATTGTCTTCTCAAAAGCACCATCAGCCATCTCGGCTCCGCCATCGATCATTGCTACTCCAGTTAAAGTATGAAACAAACGCGAAACATTCTCTTCTTCGGTACTTTTTACTGGGTAATGAGTGTTAAGATACGCCACGCGAATAAACCGATCGGTAGAATAAAACCCACCTGGAATACCGCGCATGAGTGAACCAGAACCAAAAGCTGTCATTTTGACATTGCCCCACCTAACTTCTTTTGGCATTTGTGGAAATAGATTCATGTAATTACGTAAGTTTTCCTTATGCCAACCGTAACCTGGCTGATTGGTCAAGACATCAACGTCGTTTTCGAAAATTTCCATACCCTTATCGGTGTATTCCACCACGATTGAGCGCTTAGTGTCACCAATAATCCAGTGTAGTTGTGATACTGGGTATTGATCATTAATTGGTTTAGCTACGATAGCTACATTCTTAAGGGCTTTTTCTGCTTCATCAACAGTCGAAAAATTTAATGCTACCCAAAGTGGAAATTCATATGCGGCAACGTTGGTTTTACCGTCTACTGGTGCCGTCTCGTACTTGGCATAACCAGGGAAGTTTAGTCCAGCAATTGCTAATCCGTTTTCGTTGGCGCAATCGAAATATAGCGGTGTATTTTCGGCTATAATACCCATACCAATTAAGGCAGGGGAGTTGTTGTTCTCACCGAGAAACGCAGTTTGATATTTATATCCTCGTGGTGTAATCACGACTTTTTGCCCATAAGACGTAGACCAGTCTAAGTTTCGACCAAAATACATATTGCCTTGGTCGTCACTAAATCTAGCTCCTGTGCACATACTTTCTCCTTATTTTTATTTTTATGTTTAATACTTATGTTTAGCTTAACACAAAAAGTCATTCTATGGCAAGTTATTTTTTCCTTGACACACCCCCACCATAAGCGTTATCATAATAATAACAAACTAGTTTAGGCCAAGAGTCTAACATGCACTAAAGGCATTCTAAGGAGGAATAAAAAAATAA
>CAMPBO010000014.1 GCA_946638615.1 uncultured Candidatus Saccharibacteria bacterium
TAAGCATAGAGAGTATAGAATCAGTGGCTACCTTAGTGCCTTCCGAAGAGCCAAGGCCGAGAGAACCTCCCGCATTTAAGGTATTACCATCATCTTCAGATAATTCATTACAAGCTTCATAGCCACTTAAAGCATTACAAATGTTATAAGATTTACCACTTCCTACACCAGCCTTAGCTGAGCCATTAGCATTAGTAGATAAATATGCAGCAAATTTCACTTTGGCATTATCTACTTGCGTAGCATATGTCCCTTGAGTAGTGTTATTAGTCTTAGTCCGAATTTCTACATTAGCAAAACCAACAGTCGCTGTTTCTCCAGCATAGACGTGGTCACTACTTAGCTGGATGCTGGCAGTATTAATAAAGTTATAAGGAACTAGGACGCTAGCGGAAGAAGAGGCCGTTCCAGAACAGCTATGTGTGATATAATCATTGCCATGTCTGCAACTACCCCAGGCACAAGAGTAACAACAAGTATCACAACAAGTGCTACAAACCGTAGAGCACGATTGGCTCTCGCCATCACCTGAACAAACTTCATGACAATCGCATGGACGACAATTACAACTATAGGAACCGCACTTCTCACAACTTCTTTCGTAATTACAGGACCAAGAATGAATGCCATGATTAGTTATACTTGCAGAAGTTGGATAACTCGAAGTGTTAGTCTCAACTAGTGTTAAACCACCCTTATTTTTATTTCTACCATATTCTACATCATAAGTATTATCTAGCAAAGATTTTGCATCCGATATACCAATTGCATATCTTCCTCCATTATAGACAGTTGGAGACAAAGTGCCAGAACGATAGTTGCCAGTGCTGGTACTATTTGGGTTTCTCAAATAAGTCGAAGTAACAGTAAACGAATTACCCCAATTATATAAATCCCTCATTAATATATTTGTATTTTCGTTTATTGTCCCATCAGGAAGTGATTGACTATGACTGGCATGTATTTTTGTTGCTTCTGTGTCCGCAACTTTTTGCACCCCTGGATAATAACAGTGTATCCAATTAATATTATCAGTTGGTTTCGCATAAACGCTATTCGTATAACTGGTCCCTAGGGTAGCGTTTCGCACTCTCGACACCACCGAAGTTGTACCAGAATTCTGATTCGAACCAGTATAACTTGTTGGAGTCCAAGCAGCGCACTCATCATCGACAATATTACTAACATGCACAGCTATACAAACATTAGTGGAAATTCCACTCACCGATAAAGTCTCACAAAACGAATAGTTACCTTCTCGTGAAAAACTTACCGTATATGTGTCTCGTGCAATATAACGGTACGTTCCATCACTATAACTTCTATTCGGGACATAATAGACGCCACTTCTTATATTAAAATTCTCGTTTGCGCCACTAGCCCTACCTGGATTACTACTGACATAATTGACCCCTGTAGTAGCAAAATTTCGACTTAATCTCCAACTAATCCCACTGGTTTGAGTTGACGAGAAAATATTATGTGAAAATCTTAGTTCAACATTTTGACCCACAGTCGTATAGGTGTGCATTAAAGCACTTTTGCTGGTATCCACCACCCCAGTCGAAGCATATCTAGAACCGCTACCCGCATTGGACTGTACATATATTTTCGGTACAATATTTTGTAAAATTACACTCACGGGCACAGATTGTGATTCACAGCTACCATTACTCACCCATTGCCCCCCACTTAGTACGCCATGGCAACGCCTTACGATTACCTCTCTGGTATATTTTGTTCTTCCATCAGCTAGTGATTCCGCAGATGCCCCTTCAAGAAAACGATTAACATTAAGACCGTTATATCGAATAGTCCCATTTATTCCTCCTCCCCCCACCCCAGGGAATACTCCTCTCTCAAAATCAACATTTTCGTCATCGATAAAATCTTGACGAACAGGATCAGTTATTTCCACATCAACTGCATGGTTTGTTGCATCCGTACACATTCCATAAAATCCTATAGGAGCAGTATAAGTAGTATTTTCATCTAATCCACCACCTACACTACTAAAATCAAAGTCAATCTCTGCTTTTCTCGGGTTACCCACGCCAGCTATCCACAATGCGCACACATTATAACCATTTATATTATTTCTAAGTTTAGTTTTACAAGCCCAAGTTATAGACTCAATATCACTTTCAAAATCTTTTTTTATACTATTAAAACTATAGCCGATACCGCTTTTTGATAAGCAATCTTCTAATCCACTAAAAGTCGCTGCCGACACATTTAATGATAAAAACACCGAAAAGAAAAAACATATCAAACCAAAAATAATTTTTAATTTTAAAAAGCCCCTCAGTGTTTCCGATTTATCAATCGTAACACTGAGGGGTAAATTCTGACCTTTTGCACCTATCATATTATTTAATATAATATATGATAAAGACAAAAAGCACAAGTACTTTGCAGGAATTTTATCCTAACACCTGCAAAGTACGGTAAGAAATTACAATGGTCTGCTCGGTAGTAAGCAAACCGTCAGGGTCAAACTTATTGTTGCCAACCCCTTTTATGATCCCGTTGACAACTTGCCAACCCAGTTCGGGGGCCACCCAATGATCAGTCGTATCACTGAAACTCTGAATAAGGTAACCGTCAGTCTGTACACCACACACCTTAGCAACACGATTAATCATGGCAGCAAACTGAGCACGAGTCAACAAACCGTCGGGGTCAAATCTACCATCCCCCATTCCGTTAACGATACCGAGTACATTTGCTGCTAATATCGTTGGGTTGGTGGTATCTTTGAAGACTACTGAATCTGTCGAAATCCCTCTTTCGATTAAGATTTCAGATATAGTCTTCCCCTGGCTTAATTCAAGAGCTCTTACTGCAATAGCTACAGCTCCTTCCCGCGAAATCGGCTGCTGATAGCCTTTCTCGACGGTTAAGCCAGCGTTTCTTGCTTCTCGGATGTCATCTTCAGCCCATTCAGACGGAACGTCTTTAACGGGCATCGGAACTCCGAAATAGATTTTTTCATTAGGGAACCATCTGGCATCTGGGTGATATTGATCACCCTTCCAAAGTTCTTTCCATTGGGCTTCAGTCCCACCGAAATAGAACTCGAAGAGAGCTGCGTTCCCCTGGATCGCGGTTTCTGTAGGGAAATGTATAGTAGCTACTGTCTTAGGAATGTAGATACTCCTAAGATTATTGTTTTCAACCACGCTCCACCTCCCGAGCTCAGTCACCCCATCCGGGATAACTAAACTTGTCAATCCTTCAACACGGAAAATTGCCCATTCCCCGACACTTTTTGTGCCAGGGAGAACTCTGCATTCTCCCGTAAAACCACCAGGAACGAAAATTAGTTTCGACAAGTCTTTCGTATAGACTACACCATCAACAACGGTGTAGTGTTTGTTGTCTTTGTCGATAGCTATAGACCCTACATTGATTGCCTTCCGGTATCTGGCCGGGCCAAAAGCCATAATGCCGATGCTTTTGACGGTTTTAGGGAGATTAACTTCCTCTAACTGGCAGCTATCAAACGCTCCAGTCCCAATGGATTCTAACCCATCAGGAAAATTAATCTTCCTCAAGTGTTCGCATCCATAAAATGCGAGCTCACCAATCTTCCTAATAGTGCTAGGAAGATTAACCTCGGAGAACTGGCATCCCTCAAGTGCTCCAGCACCAATGCTGGTAATTCCTTCTGAAACTTTCAGGGAACTTATCGAAGTTCCCCTTCCTTTCGTGTAACCCGGACGTTCGTATTGGGTCATGCTAATATGATTACACCCATCATATTTTGTGTTGAAGACATAATCCTTCATTTCCCCATAGCCATAAAAGGCCAGGGTACCATCACTGTCCAGTTCCCAGGTGATATTCTCACCCGCGGTTCCGGATTCAATAATCGTTGCCTCTGCAGCAGATGCCGATGTTGAAACCACACCAGCAATACTGACGCTCATTGCAAAGATTATTAACATCAACACTAAGCTCTTGATTTTTTTCATTGCAATTCCTCCTTTTTAAAGATCTGTGTGGCATCATCATTGCGTGTTACCACTACTTATGCTTATTATATCACAAGCGGTTTAATTTGTCAATAACTTACAATAGCCTACCGTTTCAATATCCTGATTAGTTTCGTCCTCAAAACTTCGTCGATTCATGATCTCATAATATTCTATCTCTATTTCTTTTTTTTCATAAAACGCCGCAGCATTCATCACTCCTACTGCCGAATTGATGTTTTGCGATATTTCATCTACCCTTATGAGTTGTTGCAAGACCAGTTCACCATATTCTTTTTCGCTATCCTGCCCCATAATGAAACGGGAACATTCGTCTAGCAAACCTGCTTCCGTCTCGTCGTTGTCATAATTAATCTTATTTTGACAAATGTCGATTATTTCATTAATATCTGAAGTCCCCAGTAACATCTCTCTTAGCCCCTCAATAGATAAACCAAGAGAATCATCTTTATTTTTTTGATTAAAATTAATCACGATCATACCAACAATTAAAGCCACAATCATCACAATTAATGCTATTAATATTATCCTTATTCTCAAAACACCACCCACTGTCCCCGTTTTACCAATCGGAGAATCGGAGGGCAAAGCTTTATCAACCGCACCAATCATATCTATCTTAATAATAAAGGATAAACATAAAAAACACAAGTATTTTATGTTTGCAAAAAGCAAAAATTAATTCCAATCTAATGACTAAAAATTTGGCGCAACCACTCGTCTGCTGGACCAGCTGTCATCAAAATCACCAAATATCCCTCTTTTACATATTTTTGCAATTTCTTCGCCAACCTATCATCAAGCTTCGCCACTTCCGCTATTTCCGAATTGGAAAGTCCGCTAATTAACTCCTCTGGTGTTAAAACCGCTAAGTCTGGATTTTCCCGCGTTAGATATGTCGGCAGCCAAAAAACCTTATCTGCTCCTACAAACGCATCCCTGTATCCATCCCGTACTTCATGCTGTCTAGTGTTTTGGTGTGGCTGATATAATACCACTATACCCTTAAAACCACAGAGACGTTTTTCGTCTCGAGCTACATCCATCGTCGCTTTAATTTCCTCTGGATGATGTGCGTAATCCGAATAAACCCCTTCTACTAACCTCTCAAACCTTCGCCCTACACCAGGAAAATGATCTAGAATGTCAATCAGCTTTTTTCTATCCACTAAAATGCCTGCATCTTGAATCATAAAAGAAACAGCCTCGCTCGCAAGGCTCGCATCGTACCTTCTTACTTCACCCGCCAAATGAAAATCTTCCGCCTGATACTCTTCACTAGATTCAATCACCCTTTCGCTTTGTAATTTAAAATCTTCAAACGCTTTCAAATAATCTTCCTTCGTCGGATAAATATCTGGATGGTCATAACTCACCGCTGGCAACACCGCAACCCATGGATAATACTTCAAAAAATTCCGATCATATTCATCTGCTTCATAGATAAAATATTTATCGCCTTCCTGATACGCCCCACTTGGCGCAAATCCCAAAGTCGTCCCTACAATATAAGACACTGGAAGCCCTAATTTTAAGGCCGCCCACACAATCATCGCCGTAGTAGTAGTTTTACCATGTGTTCCAGCTACCGCCACCATCTTAAGCCCCAATCTTTCTACCAAAAACGCTGTTAAATCATCTCGTTTTGTACATTTTATTCCTGATTCACGCGCCAACATCAATTCCACATGGTTATCAGGCAAAGCTGAAGTATAACAAAACCAGTCCACTCCTTCCGTCAATTTTTCCCGTAAAAAATCTCCATTTTGGCCAATGTGAACCTCTATCCCCGCTTTCACCAGTTCATCATAAATCGCTCCCCTATTAAGATCTGATCCATACACCGTAAAACCCGCTGCTTTTGCCATCAAAGCTAACGGCCCCATTCCAGTACCAGTAATTCCAGAAATATACAGCCTCATAATGTTATTTTTCTCCCTTCATTGGTGTATTCAATTTTAATTTTAATATGGTCTTTAGGCAACAAATTCACCACTGATTCTCCCCATTCAATCACTAAAACATTTTTTTCGTCATTTAAATTATCCATCAAGTCATCCACCATCAATCCTGGCTCTGGTAAACGATAAAAATCATAATGAATCAATCTTCCACCACCTGGCAAAGCATAAGATTTTGAAATCGTAAAACTCGGGCTTGTAATTGGCTCTTGCACCCCAAGCCCCTCTGCTAAGCCTCTCACAAAAGTTGTTTTACCTGCGCCTACGTCGCCAATTAGTTCGATTATGGCTGGTCTTACTACTTTTAAAGCGTATTTTCGCCCAAAATCCAGCATCTCTTGTTCAGATCTAATATTCATTATATAATATTATATCATGAAATTGTTTTTAGATACTTCTACTCCTGAGATCATTTTAAGGCTAGACGATCAAGAATATCGTCATAATTTTGATAATACTCTCGCCGAAAAACTCCTCCAGTTCATCCACGATAAGCTAAAAGAGAATTATCAAACCTTTCAAGATATTACCGAAATCACCTTTATGTCTGGCCCTGGTTCTTTCACTGGGCTTCGTATTGGCGCATCCGTCGTTAATACTATCGCTCACGAATTACAAATCCCTCTCTACGATCATCTAGGTCACAAACTTCCCATTATCCTCCCAATTTATGACCGTCCCGCCAATATTAGTAAACCTCGTAAATAATCTTTAATTATTCTGCTGGTATACCAAAATGTTCGTCTGACAAAATCTCCATATCAAACGGTTTTTCATAGGCGTCAACTGTTTTTATTTCTTCTTCTAATTTTTCTAAATACTCCCCCAAAGTCTCTTTGGTTAACTTTTCTACTTTTGAAAAATCATACACTTCGTCAGCTTCGTTTTCATCTTTTTGTTCAATTTCTTCCTGATCTGGCAAAAATCCTGGCCGCGAACGATCCAAATAGATATCACCTGAATTATGATAAATTACCAAACTTATACCCGTCGTTATTGTAGCTATCAAGGTTGCAAAAAACCCAAGTAAAATCAAATTTCTTCCGCCATGCGTTATTTTTTTGGGCTTATCCTCTTGCATTATATATTGCTCCTAAGTTCGGTCACTAACTGAACGTTATTTAAAATTATTTTTTTAATTTTTGATATATCTTGACTCATTAATCTTCGTCGTTCTCGCGTAATTAGTAACTTGTCATAGAAAATTTCTGGCTCCGCTTCGCAGTTTATTCCAATAAGCTCCTCTAAGCTTTGTTGATATCTAATAAAATCACTCGAAAACACCGCCCTCGCCTCCACGAAACTACTTTGATTTTCAATTAAACCTAAATCCGAAATGTTATTTTCTATTAGTTTGACATTGAGTGGTTTAATAAATTTAGTTAGAATCGTCTCAAATTTACCACCAAGATACACTCTAGTTCTTGAATCTACTCGTTGAGTTATTCTTAAACTATCTTTAATTGATAGGCAATTTTCTGATATAGCATTTTTTTGTCCTTCCGAAATTGCACTCGCCCCAGTAGGGACTAGACAAAAAAGCACAAGTATGATATAATAAGAAAATATCCACTTCTTCTTCATGTTTCTATTTAATCACGTTTTAACATAACTGTAAACGCCTCTGAAGGGATATCGATTTTACCAAATCTTTTCATTCGCGCTTTTCCTCGTTTTTGTTTTTCTAGTAATTTCGCTTTTCTATCTCTATCGCCAGTATGAATTTTTACGGTTACATCTTTACGATATGCCCCAATCGTTTCACGCGCGATAATTCGCGCTCCAATTGCCGCCTGCAAAGCTACTTCGTAATTTTGACGCGGAATCACTTCTTTTAATTTTTTTGTCACTTCCCTACCAATCGCATCCGCTTCGCTCCTGTGTGCCATCACCGAAAGCGCATCTATCTTATGCCCCGCTACCAAAAAATCCACTCTCACCAAATCTTCCGCCCGATAACCAGCTAGTTCATAATTAAAAGACGCATATCCCGAAGTCGCTGACTTTAACTGATCATAAAAATCCGTAAGTAAATTTGCCATCGGCGCCTCAAAATCAATCACCGCCCGGTCTTCGATATAAGACAAATTCGTTTGATGACCGCGCTTTTCATTGATTAAATTTAGCACGTTCCCTATCATATTCTTCGGTAAAATAATCTCGCCCTTCACCCATGGCTCCCGAATTTCCGAAATTTCCGAAACGTCTGGCAAATCCGCTGCTGATTTTATTTCCAAAATTTCCCCATTTGCCATTACCACTTCATAATTCGTCGATGGGTTTGTTACAATAAGGTCCAAATTAAATTCTCGCTCCAATCGCTCCCTAATGATATCCATATGGAGAAGCCCAAGGAACCCAATCCGAAGCCCAAATCCAAGAACTGGCGAATTTTCTGGCTCATACACAAGTGCCGAATCTGACAGCGCTAGTTTCTCAATCGCTTCTTTTAGATCCTTATATTGGTCATTTGAGACAGGGAAAAACCCTGCATATACAAAAGGCAAAACGTGTTTATAACCCGGTAAGGCTTCAATCGCCGGCGCCTTTGCTAGCGTCACCGTATCACCCACCCGCGCTTCGCGCGTTGTTTTGAGGTTTGTCACAATATACCCAATCTCACCTTGAGCAAGTTTGTCCCGCGGGCTCATCTTTGGCGTGAGCACCCCCACCTCAAGTGCCAAGCCCTTCGTGCCCGCCGCCATCATCAAAATCTCAGCATTTTTCAAAATCTCCCCCTCAAAAACCCTCACATATAAAACCACCCCACGATAATCATCGAAGTAGGAGTCGAAAATTAAAGCCTTAGTAGAAACACCTTCACTTAATTCTCGGGCCGCGTCCGCTCGGCCCGTCGCCACGGGCGAGCGGCGCTTGTCCTCGCCTTGCCAGGCTCCGGATTCCCTCGAATCAAGTGACGGTGTTCCTATTATAGTATCTAATATTCTATCAACTCCAAATCCGGTTTTCCCCGAGGCTTCGATGATTTCTTCACGTTTGCATCCGAGAAGATTTATAATCTGTGCCGCTACTCCGTCCACATCCGCCGCCGGAAGGTCCACTTTATTAATTACCGGAATAATTTTAAGATCTTGCTCTAGTGCTAAATATACATTCGCGAGCGTCTGCGCCTGTATCCCCTGCGTCGCATCAACCACAAGCACTGCCGTCTCCACCGCCTGCAAACTTCGCGAAACTTCATACGAAAAATCCACATGTCCTGGCGTATCAATCAAATTTAATGTGTAACCTTTCCAGTGCATTGTCACTGGCGCCAACTTGATCGTAATCCCTTTCTCACGTTCAAGCTCCATCGAATCAAGAAGTTGCGCTTTCATCTCACGCTTCTCAACCGTCCCAGTGAGCTCCATCATTCGATCTGCGATTGTTGATTTACCATGATCGATATGCGCGATAATACAAAAATTCCGTATTTTATCCATAAAATATATTATATAATAATTTTTTCTATCTATAAACCCCTAAAAACCAGCCTTTCGGCTGGTTTTTATCTTTTTATTTATCTACACCAATCATTGATAGCGACAACTTACCGTTCTCAATCGCAACAAGCCTTACGCGAACTTTATCGCCTACATGCAAAACTTCTTCTACGCTCTTCAAACGTCGTCCTTCCACAATCTGTGAAATATGAAGCATTCCGTCAATTCCAGGCATAATATTTATGAATGCTCCGAAATCCTTAATTGTCACAACCGTACCGTTATAAATCTTACCCACCTCTGGCTCTTCAGTTAGACCTTTGATCCATTCTACAGCCTTAGCGATTTTTTCTGGGTCATTACCAGACACCGTCACAAGACCAGAATCTTCAATATTAACCTCAGCTCCAGTCTCTGATGTGATCTTATTAATCATTTCGCCACCCTTACCAATCACAGCGCCAATTTTATCTGGATTAATCATCATTTTTTCAATCTGCGGAGCGTATTTAGAAATTTCTGCTCGCGGCTTATCAATTACGCTTAAAATATGTTCCAAAATAAACATTCTACCGTCATGACTCTGCTTCAAAGCTTTCTCCATAATTTCTACTGGAAGGCCATGTACCTTCATGTCCATCTGAAGGGCGGTAATACCCTCTGTTGTACCAGTTACTTTAAAGTCCATATCGCCAGCAAAATCTTCCGCATCCATAAGATCAGTTAAAACATAAGCCCTATCAACATCGTCGGCGGTAATCTCCGTACCCTTTGGTACATCTACCATTAGCCCCATCGCCACGCCAGATACTGGACGTTTCAAAGGCACACCTGCATCCATAAGAGCCATACAGGACGAACAAGTCGCCGCCATCGAAGTCGAACCATTTTGTGACATAATTTCCGTCACCGAGCGAATCGCGTAAGGAAAATCCTCTTCAGAAGGCAATACTGGCAAAAGCGCTCTCTCCGCCAAATATCCGTGCCCAATCTCCCGACGTCCAGGCGAACCAATCCGACCAGGTTCACCTACTGTATAAGATGGGGCATTATAATGATGCATGTAACGACGCTTGCCGTCAGTCACTTCCATCGTATCTACCTCTTGTGCATAAGACAAAGGCGCCAATGTTACAATATTCATCGCCTGAGTTACCCCACGTGTAAAGAGCGACGAGCCGTGTGTTCTTGGCAAAATCGAAACCTGTGAAGACAAAGGCCTCACCTCTGTCAATTTTCGTCCATCTGGACGCACACCTTCTTCAATAATTCCTCGTCTTACTTCTTTAAACACGGCCAGCTCAAATGCCTGATCGTAAACATCACGAAGGTTTTCGTCATACCATTCTACTTTTTCGTTATCTGTCTCGCCCTGGCCCTTAGACAAAGCAAATTCATCATGCATCGCATATTTGATATCATCCAAAATCTGCGATCTCTCCATCACGTTGCCTCTTACCTTTGAACCAAATTTACCCTTAGTCCATTCCTCTACTTCCTTCAAAATCTCCTCATCTGGCAAAACCAATTCGTATTCCTGAGCTGGCGCATTTACCTGTTTTGCGAGCTCACGCTGTAAATCCAAAACTGGCTGTACGTTTTTTACGGCCCAATGCATAGCCTCAATTATCGTTTCTTCTGGAACTTCTTTTGCTCCAGCCTCCACCATCATTACTTTACCATCTTTACAAGCCACCACAAGGTCGAGCGGAGACTGTTCTCTTTCCTCTGGCGACAAAAAGCCCTTAAACTCACCCCCAATGCGACCAATACGGATGCCTGCTACTGGCCCATCAAAAGGCACCCCAGCGTTCATTAAAGCCGACGACGCCGCAATCATCGCCACGCAATCTGGTCGAAAATTCGGGTCCATAGAAAGCACCGTACATACCACTTGTACCTCTTGACGATAACCCTTAGGGAACAACGGTCTAATCGGTCGGTCAATAAGGCGTCCTACTAGCACTGCTTCATCAGCTGGCTTGCCTTCACGCTTAATGAATTTAGAACCACTAATTTTCCCCGCCGCATACCATTTCTCTTCATAATCAATCGATAATGGGAAGAAATCTTGCACTACCGGCTTAGTTCCTACCACTACCGAACCCAAAACCACAGTATCACCATAAGTCACCAGAACCGATGATGTCGTCCTAAACCCCACCCTATTCACTTCTAGACTGAGTTCCCTTCCTAACCACTCGGTCGAAACCCGCACCGTTTTCTTACCATTCGGGTTTATTATCTCCATAAAAATAATCCTTTCTCGGGAAAACTCCAGATATCTGAAGTGAAGTGTAGTGACCTGGCGCTATGTGTTCTACGGAACATGAAGACTTGGCCAGAGCGGCTTGGGAGCTGTTGTCCGGAGGACACGCAGCGCCAGGTCACCTACCCTTCACTAGCAATATCTGCCGTCTTCCCTATTGTTAATGTTATTTATATTATAGCAAAACTTGCCTTTTTCAGCAAAGTATGCTATAATATACAACATAGGTATTCTTTATTCTTAATAATAAGGAGGGGATAAAATGTCAAAGAATGAAATACCTCGCATCACATTCAAAGAGGAATACCATCAAGAATGCGGTTTTGGAACGATAGTAATAAATGGTCTGTCGCTTCCTCATAATCGCGAGATGGATCCATTAGCCGAACTTTGGTCTAGTGGTCCACGGAAAAAAATTCGTAAAGAATACGGCGTGGATATCACTGCGTTGTTTCTTTATAATGATGAAAATGTTGATATATTCTGCAGTTTCATTTTGAACTGCGGAATATTACAAGAGTCCCAAATCGCCGTAAAAATTTATCAAAGGCGATTTGAAGACTCTTTTCAATATTGGGCCAATCTCTTTGAGGAAGTTTTAGAAGCTTGGTTACTTGACGAGGCTGGATACAAAGCTTATGTCGAGTTATTTAAGCTTGAAAAATTCAAAGAGGCCAAAGAACTTTTTAATAAGTTCTCGGTCTCAAAAAATCTGAGGCCAAAAGAATAAGGCCTCAAAACCCCGCTTGGATTCAGGCGGGGTTTATTTTTATTCAGAAAGTAAAATTCAGATGGAATTCAAAAATGCGCCACGAAACAAAAGAAGCCGTGCTACGAGCAGAAAATAAAACTTCGAGCAAGATGCGCGAAAACGCCGAGTAACACAAAGGGGACGTACTTATTGTACGTCCCCTTTACAACGCAAGCGCTGACAAAGTAGCTTGCCGAAATTTTACTTTCTGAGGCCGAGCTTCTTTACGGTTTCCTTATACAGCTCAAAATCAGTCTCTTCTAGATAGCGAAGAAGCCTTTTACGCTTCCCTACCATCTGCATCAAACCTCTTTTGGCCATAAAGTCATGTTTGTTATTCTTGACATGCTCGGTTACTTCTTTAATCCGCTCAGTCAAGATCGAAACTTGAACTTCAGGAGAACCAACATCTGCCTTATTACGGGCAACTTTGGCAATAGCCTTGATTTTATTCTCTTTTGTTATCATACAATCAATTATATCACAGATTCAATTTTTCTCAAGTAGTAACTTAGGAACTACTTAACTATACAACGTACGCTAAATCCGTAGTACCGGCTGACGTCGTAGCTAGGGTAGATATTACCAGTATTTATGCCGAGGTCCCTCATGCTGTTGGTACTGACCCAAGTAGAGGACCAAAAGCCGCCGCCTCCACCCTGATTGCGAGCCGAACCACTGCCGTAGTATCCTGAGAGAGGGGTAGATAAGGCTCTGCGGAAATCAGTGTAGTTAGAAGAGTAAGCAAGATACAAATTACGATATTCGCCATAAGGAGCACTACCAGTGTCACTAGTAGGCATCCGCCAACCTTTGGGACAAATGTCTTCTTGGACGTCTAGCAAAGTGCCCGAGTTAGGATCAGTAGTTGGACTACCGGTAGAGTCTGTACCATTACCCCAACAGTAGGTACCAGCGCTGGCAGCACAGTAGTTATAATAGATACCTATTTTGTTGT
>CAMPBO010000015.1 GCA_946638615.1 uncultured Candidatus Saccharibacteria bacterium
AAGCTGTTTACCGCGTACGAATCCGGTAAAAACTACATTTTGGGAAATGCCATATTTGGCGGAAAGCGCTAGAAGCTCTTGTTTCTGCTCGCCGTCGCCTGCAAAAACAAAAATCAATTTTGGGTTTTTTGACAAGGCCCTAGCTGCCGCTTTCATCAAATTAGTTAAACCTTTTTGAATCGTAAAACGGCCAACTGTAGAAATAATAGTATAGCCATCATTTTTCATCTCTTCAAGATATTTGTAGTCATCATCATCATATTTATAAACTTTATCAATAAATTTTTGGTCGAGGGAATTATAAACTACGTCAATTTTGTCAGCTGGAATCTTATACTTTCTCACTAATAAATCTTTGGTTGCCTCAGAGACGGCAATCACTCTATCAGCTAAGAGAAGCCCTTCGCGCTCAATACTAGTAACCACAGGGTTGCCACCATTACCACCACTTCGATCAAACTCCGTAGCATGAACATGAGCAATCAAAGGTATTCCGTAATTCTTTTTAGCAAGCATCCCCGCCTCAAAAGTAAGCCAATCATGTGCGTGTACTACATCGGGCTTAAATTCCATTAAGTGTTTATTAACAAAATCACAGTAGTCATGCTGAATTTCACGGATAGTTATACGTTTTTCTGTGGGTTTTTGTTGAGGTGATGGGTCTTTAACATAGATAGAATCGTAAGCTCCAACCCCATATCTAGAAGAAGGCTCAAGGTTAGTTGCCGAAACAACGTTCATAAAAGAAATCTTCTCGTGCTTAGCAGAATATGGAACTACAAAATCAACCTTAGCCCCATCATTAACAAGTTGACGAGCCAGGTTTACACACGCCACACCCAAACCTCCGGAATTGTAAGGCGGCAGCTCCCATCCTAGCATTAGCACTTTCACAAGTTTAATTATATCAAAGTTTTTCAATCAAAAAAAGCCCTAATTTGGCAGGGATGGCAAGACTCGAACTCGCGACACCCGGTTTTGGAGACCGGTGCTCTACCAACTGAGCTACATCCCTTTATTGGGCCTATTTTAATCCTACCATAATTTTATGCTTATTTCAACGTCAAGAGAGTTTAACTAAGTTGCGCTGTTATCTTATGATATAATTAACCTATGAAGCAGCTTTTAGCCTACTTTAAATCCATTGACAAAATCTGGAGAGTTATTTGGGTTTTTATTTTTTGCGGTTTTATCACTCTCGATATAGTAGCCCCTACTTTTTTTGGAGTCACACTCTTAAAACTCCTCGGTGTTGGAATTTGTACCTTATATGTGATTGTTAATTTCACCAGTGATCGTCTACTTGTTATGGCTTTTGTGCTGACTTTTATCGCTGATATTCTGCTAGCAATCAACAATGTTTCGCTATTTGGGCTTTTTACTTTCATTTTGGCCCAATTCTTTCATTTTGCCCGGCTCAAAAAATTAGAAAAACGAAGCATTATCATCCTAACAGTAGCGATATCCGCCTATTTCATCATCTCTAACCTAGCGGGGAAATTTACAATCTATCTCCTTGGCGCAGTCTATGCCTTTTTCCTAATTTCCAACCTCATTCTCGCGCTAAAGTGGCATAGTTCTAAACCAAAATCAGACCAAGCCCTCTGTGCATTCTACGGTTTCTCAATGTTTTTCTGCTGCGATTTTTGCGTAGCCGGTTCCTTTTTCTCCGCAATCAGTATTTTACCACACATCGCCAAACGCGCATTCGACTTTCTAGCCTGGGCTTTCTACTTCCCATCACAAGTTCTACTATCAAATTCCTCGAAAAAGTTGTCAAAGAAAGCCGAGCTGTGATACAATAAATATATTATGGAAGGTAAAAAATCACAAAACTTGTCGCAGCCAAGGGCGATTCTCGTCTTCGGAGCTCCAGCTAGCGGCAAAACAACATTCTGCGAAAAATTCTCGCAACAATTTAGAGCTCCATACTATGATCTATCTAAAATTAGAGCAGAAAAGGGTTTCTCTAGAGAAGACATCCTCTACATCCTAGATCTAATTGCAGAGACCGGCCAGAACGTCATCATTGAAGGTGAGCTCAACACCGGTGCCGATCGTGACGAAATCAAAAAGCTTCTTCACGACAAAGGTTACAATCCATCTCTAATTTGGATTCAGACCGATGTCAATACCATCAAATCACGTCTCAAATCACGCCTCAAATCAGTTGCTAAAGCTAAAGAGGAATACGATACCAAGATTGCCGAGCTTGAAGCGCCAGCAGAGACCGAAGACACCATTGTTCTATCTGGCAAACACACCTTTGAAACTCAGCTTTCTAATACATTGTCTCAGTTAGCTAACTAAACAGGCTGCCAAAATGATTTTAAAAGACGCTGAATTTGGCGAAGTTTTGGTGCGCAAAAATACTTTTTCGCGGGGCATCAAATTTTCGATCTCAACTTCTGGCCGTTTGCAAATGTCGGTTCCGAGCTACACGACCGGTTTTTTGGCTAAGCGTTTTTTGAACCAAAATCGCGCTATGATACGCGAAAAATTACCCCTTAAAGACCCTTCTATGCAACGTGCCCGCGACGCCAAGAAAAAGCTCTTGGCCAAAAAAGCTAAGGACTATCTTCCTTATCGATTGGATTATTATGCTACAAAATATGGCTATGATTATAGTAAGCTACGGCTCAGTCATGCTGGCACTAGATGGGGTAGTTGCTCATCTAACCGCACTATTTCGCTAAATATTGGCTTAATGCAAGTCCCAGAACCCTTGCGTGATTATGTAATCCTACATGAATTGGCCCACCTAAACCACATGGATCATTCGCCTGCGTTCTGGGCCGAAGTAGCAGGGCATGATCCAAGATACAAAAGCCATCGCACCAAGCTTAAACATTTCTCTCCAGGGGTATAAACCAAAAATAAACCCATATCCCACCCCAAGTCAACCCGTGCAAAATGCTTGACTTTTTGACATTTCTGTGATATAATGGAATTATATTTCTAATTGGGAAGAGTGATGAAAACAGGGAACAAAGCATTTTCTGCCGGATTTTCGGCACAATTTAAGAAAAAACAGTTGTTTTTTGCTAATAAAATTGCCTTAAATCCTGCAATAAGGCCTTCTCTTCTTGCGGTTTTTTCTCTGATTATTGGCATATTTATTGGAACTTATTTAATCCCAGTTAATACATCTTTTGCAAACACTAAAATTGATATATCTGACGCAACAACCTCAACTGCTCATAGTCAAAAAGAAGAAAAAACTGTTGTAGAAAAATCAGAGGTAAAAAGCATCACAAACAGAAGTGGTAACTCAACCACCAGAGGCTATGCTGCTCCAAAAACAACCTCTGGCGCAAACCTAGTAATTCCATCTCTTGGTATTGCCACTTCAGTTTCAGCTTCGAACTTGTCCGGCAATGAACTCAGCGTCCCTGGTAGTTCTGTTAGCTATTACGGAACCTTACTTATGGGTCATAGCTCCGGCGTATTTGCTAACCTACCTCGCGCCGTGGTCGGTCAAGAAATCGTCTATAATGGCCGTACCTATTCAGTTGATAATGTTCGTATTAATCTCCCTGTTTCGTCTGATCGTCAAAAAGTAGGAAACTATAGCATGTACGTTCTGACCAATCTCGGTAATAATCGTATCGTCTTGATGACATGTGCGGGCTCTTACCAAGCAGGCTTTGGTTATACTGGTCGCACCCTTGTCTTTGCTACCCTCAAATAACGCAAAAACTTTTACATTTTCAATTCCTTTTATGCTATAATATAAGCATAAATGGGAAGGTATACGTCGCGCATGGAGGTAAGAAAGCGCAATAAACTATTATATGTGGCTATTTTTACTGCCTATGCAGTATTTGCTTTTGCCTTTTTTACTATAGGCTTACAACCAGTACGCTCCGCAGAGGCGGTCTACGCTGAAGAGTCCACCATAGCTGATAGCACACTAGAAATACCTTCTATTAATCTCTCCGCTCCAGTGATGCAATCAACCCTCACGGATAACGTTTTGTCCGTTCCCGATCAAATTGCTGCCTCATATTCTTCCTCTACCAACAAAACCCTGATTTTCGGCCACTCCTCAACCATTTTTAAAGATTTAAATTCAGTCAAAATTGGAGAAACCGCCACCTATAATGATAAGACCTATCAAATTACCGCCATCACCGAAAAACCAAAAGCTGAAATATCTATGTCGGAGATACTTGCTCCCGCCACAAAAGACACTATTATCCTCATGACATGTTCAGGGGAATTAATCCCAAATAGCAATGGTGACCATACCCATAGATTAATAATTACCGCAGAAAGGAGCGAAATCTAATCATGGAGCGCAGAAGAAGTAAGGCACCAATTGCTCGTCTAGTCATTGTTTTTCTAGCTGCATTCTTGGGAATTTTTCTGTTTCTGTTTATCATTAGAGGAGGTAACGGCAACTTATTTAAACAACCTACAGTGTCTTACGATGAAACGCTTTTCGATGAAGAGAAATCATATCTGGTTAATTACTTTAAAGAACATCCGCCAACAGCAGATACGACAATTTCAGCTGAATATTCTACATCTTTTGACCAATCAGACAAATCCAAAGCTTTATATCAAGCATTGTTACCGGTCAGCGGTTTTTACAGCCCCAAGATCAGCATCAACGAATCGGAGCTAAAAAATACAGATGATTTGCCAAAAATCATTAAAAATCCCAGTGATATTGACTCAACTGATGTAGGAATCTATCTTCTACCTCAAGAACAATTAGACCCTACTGTTAAATTACTAGCCGTAGATTCGGATTATTTTCTTGATTCTGCCACCCAAAATCCGACGCTTTCAGGTGGCGTGTTTCGAGTGTTAAATATTAAATCAGGAAGCGAAGATAATTCTTCCAAAATATCCGAAGGCATTACATCAGATAGAAATATTCTTCCTAAAAAAGAAAATCTGCTAACACTCAATCAAACAGGTGTCACCGCACTCACTCGCAGAATGCAAAGCAAACTAAATTCAACAGGAGATGCTAGTCAATTTGCCGCCAAAATTGCCGATTACCTAAAATCTGCCGACTACACGCACACGAGTAATGAAGTAAGCTTTGCAAATGATTGTAATAATAATCAACCAATGGCTTTCTGCGCAGATTATAAAATGTATCAAGTTTTAGACGATATTGGCGTTGATATTGTCGAATTGACCGGAAACCATAACAATGATTGGGGGGCAAGTGCAAATAGAGAAACCATTGATTTTTATCGCGAAAAGGGTATTAAAACAGTCGGTGGAGGTAAAAATGAAGAAGAGGCTTCCATCCCTCTAGAAATTCATGATAAGAACACAAATATCACCATGATAGCCGTAAATAATTCAACTTCTACTAAGGAAAATGGCCAAGGGGCAAGTGGGGACCATCCCGGAGCAAACATTTACAACGAAGAAAAAGTCAAAACTCAAATTCAAGAAGCCAAAGCCCGAGGAGATTTTGTAATAGTGGATATTCAATTCTTTGAATGCTATTCTTATCCCGACGAAGGCGAAGAAATGCCTTCTTGTGATCTACCAATTACAGGCCAAGAAGAATTCTTCAAGAACATAGCTGACGCCGGCGCTGATTTAATAATTGGCACACAAGCCCACCAACCACAAACGTACGAGCTATATAAGAATAAACCTATCTATTACGGACTAGGGAATCTTTTCTTTGACCAAACAGACTGGCCGGGTACCAGTCGAAGCTTAGTGCTTACTCATTACTTTAAGAACGGAAAATTAATCCAAACCAAAGTTTCCCCAACAATTTACGATAAAAATTTCCAAACGTCCCTAATGGATAAAAATTCTGCGACAAACTACTTAACACGTCTAACGTCATATTACAAATAACAAAAATAGAAGCGTGTGCACTTCTTTTTACTTCTTAAAACTTGGCTGGGGATGAGGGATCGCGTGATCCCTCATCCCCACTCGCTTCGCTCGTCTGTTTTCTCGTTTCACTCGAAAACGCCAACTTTCTTCGTCATAAAAAATGGAAGTGCAAGCACTTCATTTTTTATTCCTCGAAACTTGGCTGGGGATGAGGGATTCGAACCCCCGAATCATGGGACCAGAACCCACTGCCTTACCGCTTGGCTAATCCCCAGTATTTAGGATAATTCTAATGATATTTTAACATAGTTTGCAAAAACTTGCAAATAGTTATATAATATTGATGATCTCAAAGCACGTTAAAAAGCTGACTAAACAGGAAGGGGGGATTCTAATGAAAAATCATCCACTAAAAACCGGCTATCCATCTTATGATAGAGCTCACCTATTCGGAGTATCAAAGAAGAAAATAAATCCAAAAGTTGTATCACTTTGCATGTTATCATTGTTTAAAAAAATAAACTTTGGGCACATGGATGAAACCGCAATTTGCATTCGGGGCAAAAAATATTCTAAAAAAAGATTGCTCAGTGACTCATTAAGGTTTGCTGAATATTTATCTAAATTAATAGCAACAAGACGTCACACTCAACATGTCTACAAAAAAGATATTTTTTCTCCAAAAATTGCAATTGTGACACAGAGTTGTTATGAAGGAATAGTAGCCACTCTAGGAGCCAACGCCGTGGGAGTTGCAGTTGTAATGATCAGCAACTCATGCGAAGATTCACAACTCGTGGAAGAACTTTATCTACACAAGCCACTAGCACTAATTGCTTATGGCAAAAGCGCAAACTGGGCTAACAAAATCCAGGGTAAGGTTCAAAGTCACTTCTTCTTACAAAAAATCTGGATAATAAATGCGCCAGATAGTATAACGGAAGAGATCTTTGGCTTTAACAAAAACATCCTAGAAAATAGTTCAAAAAATCGAGGGTTAACTCTAAAATCGATTTTTAATTATTCTCGAGATAAAAACGAAGCTGTGATTTTTCTTAAATCATCTGGGTACATGACGGGAGAGGAGAAATCGTTACCATTTAGCAATCATGCGATTTGTGCAGCGTTAAAATATACGCTAATTTCTACCAAAATCAAACCTCATGATCAAGAGATTGAGTGTGTCCTCTGTACCACTCCATATCATCTTGCGAGTGGTTGGATGCCAATGTTTTTAAACATTATTGCTGGAAATAAGGTTGTGATTACTGGTACGGAGAACCAAGAAATAGCTGATTATTATAAATATCATCCCAGCTATATTTATGCCACACCCATTGTGCTAGAAAAGTTCATCATGAAGACACCTATCACCGAAAACTTAAGTTACTTAAAAGCTTTCTACTGTGGAGGTGCAGTTCTTTCTGAAATGAAATATAGAAGGAGCATTGACTTTTTAAGAGAGCACAAGTCAAACGCCGAGATAAGAAATAACTATAGCGTATCAGAAGCCCTAGGTATTGGAACATTTACTGAGAATAGCCCACATCTACCAGAAACTATCGGCAGACTCTATTTAGGCCCAAAATGGTTAATCGTAGATGAGAATCTAAACGAAGTAAAATACAACGAGCCCGGCGAACTATTAATTAGCTCAGAGACACTTTGTCTAGGATATTTCAACGATGAAAAAGCGACTCAAGAATCATTTATTGATATAGATGGAGATATCTATTTTCGAACTGGTGACATCGTATCGTTACACGAAAGCGGCTACGTGACATTTCTTGACCGTAAACAGCGCTTTTTCTCAGTAGAAGGTTACTTTAAAGAAGTGAATTGCAACGAAATCGAACAAGGCCTAGAAAATTGTGAGTGTGTCAAAGAAGCTGCAGTAATAGTAGCAAACTATGGTAGTGAAAAAAGAGCAAAAGCTTTTATCGTATTAAGGCACGATGATGGTAAAACAAATTACAAAAAACTAATCCGAAAAGAGCTTAAAAAATTTTTACTAGATTATCAGATGCCAAGTGAGATCCAGCTAGCTTGCGAACTGCCAATTATGGAAAGTGGTAAAGTCAATTATTCATTACTAGAAACAAATTACTAAAGTCAGCAAATACCGCCTATTCTAGGCGGTATTTTAATGTGAATGTGGTATAATAAAGCTAATGGTAAAAGTGTTGGAGTTATCTTAAAATGTCTTTTGATCACCCAGTTGATTCAATTGAAGATACAGAAGGTTTTTTTGATGCAATTAATCGTCATCACCTAACCAAGAAATTATCTACCGACAACCCCTATACTTACTGGTCAATGGAATATTATGACAAAGAAAATGGCATCCGTGGCGGAGGGGGTCTTGGAGTGCTTGCAGCGGATATGCGCAGAGTAGCGGAAAAAAGCAATATCCCTTTTGTATTGATTACGCCTTTTTATCCAAGTGAACAACATCAAAAGATAAAAGAAATTGATGGAAAATTCGAAACGGCAAGCGTACACCAACCAGTAGATTATAAAAAATACGGTTATCAATTTATTGACACAGTTAATATCAAAACTGAAAAGGGAATTGTAAATCTTGAGGTAATCAAAAAGAAATTGGGAAGTACTACAATTATCTGTATTACAGAGCCAGGATTTGGCGAGCTGTATGCGGGAGAATCGACAGGAGATCATCGGCTTTACCAAGAAGTAGCGCTGGGCTTCGGCGGCTACCAAGCTTTAAAGCTTGGTGGGCTAAAGCCGGCCATCATGCAGCTAAACGAGGTCGCTACATTTTTCGCGGCTTTAGCCCGGCTGGACGAGCTCGCTTCGTCTGGCATGGATTTTTACGAAGCCGTAGTCTATACACGAAAGCACACTCTCTACACTAATCATACGCTCGTCCAGGCCGCCGAAGCCCAATTCACGCTTGAGCAATTTAAACGCTTTGTTTTTCCCAATCTCCGCTCAAATGCAGTTAAAAAATGGCTTGCGGACAAATTCGAAGGTAACCGTGTAAAGCTGTCTACTATCACAATTGAAATTGCTGAACTAAGATCTGGAGTCTCAAAACTTCACACTAGGCTTGCAAACTATCGCGATCAGGCTGGAAACAAGGTTAAGTTTCATCCGATTACTAACGGAATTGATATTTCTAAATGGGTAGCACCAAACATCTTAAACTTCTATGAAAAAGAAGGAATTTTGGACAAATATTATCTTCCTCGTGACCAATTCGAACAAAAAATAGAAACTCTAACCGCAGAAAAAATCAGAGCATTAAAACAAGAAAATCGAAACGTCCTCAATGAGACTTTAAATTCTTATCCAAATCAATATGGTAAAATTGTTACCATTCCAGATGATGCGCTCATTGTTGAATATAAGCGTCGCTTTGTAGCGTATAAACGTCCAGAGCTACCTTTTTCTGACCCAGACCATTTAGCTAAAATCCTTGAAGAGTTCGATGCTTACTATTTATTTTCCGGTCGCGTCCACGAAGGCGACGACAAAATGACTAAAAAATTATCAGATCTTTTAGCTATCATCAATAATCACCCGATCTTGAAAAAACGAGTATTCTACTTCGCCGATTATGATGAAAAACTAAGCTACGCCCTGTCCGTTGGCAGCAATATTTCTATTAATGTACCAAAGGTTGGTCTAGAGGCTTGTGGTACATCCTGGATGAAAGACGTGGCAAATCTAGGCGTATTAATTAGCACTGCCGACGGCGGAGTAGCTGACTGCGCAAATAATAACTATTATTGCGTCAAAGGACAAGTAGAAGAAGATGAAATTTCTTCTCTCTATCAATGCTTGAAAGAGGCTCTAGCAAGTTGGAATAACGATTTTGAGCTAGAGTACATGATCAAAAGAGAGTTACAAAACTTTTTACCTATAATTTCTGGCGCACGAATGCTAAAAGATTATTTAAACTACTTATTCTAAGCATTATCAAAGTCAAATAGCTTCGTCAACATATTATAAACATCGTCAATTGAGCCAGAGGCATCCACCAGCGGAATATCAAATTCTTTGGCAATTTTAGGATAAGCTGCGTTAACTTTGTGCTGAAAAGAATTCGGCTTAGCCTCAAAAGTTTCTTTCTTTTTACCACGGCCCTTTTGACGAGACAATCTCACTTTGTCGGATGTTACCAAAATTGCACTAAAATCAGGCTTAAAGTATCTCTCTGGGAGAAGACTCTTGGTCAACCTAATAATTTTGCTCCGAGAAACACCCTCGCCATACCCTTGATAAGCCAATGTGCTCCACCAGTTACGCGCGGAAATCACCACGCCGCCCTCTTTTAGGACTGGCTCAGCGATTTTTCTCCAGAGTTCCATTCTAGAAGCTGTAAAAAGCATTACATTGGTCATTGGTTCCAAATTATATTTTTTACCTTTTACTAAAATTAAATCATGCAGCTCATGTGCCTGTGGCAAATCACCATCTGGCTCATCCATAATCACAACTTTTTTCTTTTGTTTTTTGAAAAAATCAGCAAGACGTCTAGCTTGTGTAGACTTTCCGGTTCCATCTTGTCCCTCAATTACTATATACACAAATTCCTCCATTTTAGCCGGAAATGGCTTGTCGTGCAGGCCCACCGAAAATATCAACACGCTTATCCTATTTCACCTATTATAGCATGATATAATAAAAATATGCACGAAAGTTGGAAATCTTTTCTAAAATCTGAATTCGAAAAGCCGTATTTTAAAGAATTATCTTCGTTTTTGCATGAAGCTTATGATAAAACCACGGTTTACCCGGCCAAAACTCAAGTTTTTCGAGCTTTTTCAACCGATCTAAACTCAGTAAATGTAGTAATTTTAGGTCAAGATCCGTATCATACACCAGGCGCCGCTCACGGTCTAGCTTTTTCGGTGCCCAAAAACCAAAAAATTCCACCTTCACTCAAAAATATTTATAAAGAAATTGACTCGGAGTTCAAAACCAATACTAAAGATCTTCGTAGTGGCGACTTATCTAGTTGGCAAAAACAAGGGGTGATGTTGCTGAATAACACTTTGACTGTGGAAGCTCATTTGCCAGGATCGCACCGCGGTCACGGCTGGGAAAGATTCACCGAAGAAGTTATCAAATACCTAGATCAAAACCGTCCACATCTCGTTTTTATCCTTTGGGGGCGCGATGCGCGATCAAAAAAATCATTAATCAACCAAGATAAACACCTGGTGCTCGAGTCTCCGCACCCGTCACCATTTTCAGCTAATTCTGGGTTTTTTGGCTGTGGACATTTCAAGAAATGTAATGAATTTTTAGCTTCACATAATTTGCCAGAAATCGACTGGTAACATAATCCTTGTGCTTGCCAAAATAATTTTGGTAGGTATAATATGGCAACATGAAAAATGCCCACGAATTACAAAAATGGTTCAAAAAACATATTAAAGAAAGTGGCGTGCCTTACACCCTAGATAAAAACCAAGCTAAAATTGTACTTGATAGCCACAAACACACTCTTGTAACAGCGAGGGCAGGATCAGGTAAGACCAGGACAATTGTTGCCAAGGCTATATACTTGTTAACATATCTGCAAATCCCCCCAGATAAGATCATCATTTTTTCGTTCAATCGCAAAGCGCGCGCAGAAATTAATGAACGCTTACTCCAAATCAAATTTGACGATCAGCCTATCCTCCCATCAAAAGTAGAGCTAGCTACCACCTTTCATGCCTTTGCTTATAAAATTCTTGGGGGGAAAGAGGTTATTGGGCCCAAACTGATGGATGAAAATCAGCAGAACCAAATTTTAAACCAAATCTGTATAGACAATAAGCTACAAACCAAATCAGATGAAATCAAACAATTTATTACGCGTGCCGAACAACAATATTTTGATGACTACGCCTATCTAGATCAAAAAATTGATCAAATTTCAGAAGAAAACGAGATAAAAGAAAAACTTCTAAAATTCAATTTAATATTTAAAGAGTATCGAAAGAGAACCAAAAGACAGGGTTTGACAAATTTTAACCAAATCATGGCAGACGCCGCGACGCAAATTAGAAAAAATGGCTCAGGCCAAGATTATAAGTATATTTTTGTTGACGAGTATCAAGATTTTTCTAAATTATTTTTAAATTTAATAAAAGCAATTCTGAGCAAATGCAACAATCCAAAACTCCTAGCCGTCGGTGACGACTGGCAATCAATCAATAGATTTGCTGGCTCAAACGTAGATTACTTTCTTCATTTTGAAAAATATTTTAAAGAAGATTATATTAAGTTATTTATCCCAACAAATTACCGTTCCGGAAAACGCATTGTTAAAAATGCGAATCTGTTTATGAGCAGAGCCCTACATGATTTTAACGGCTGCAAATCAGGAAACAAGCTAAAAGCCAAAATCTTCTACAAAAATATGAAATACGGCAAAGCCAGAAAAAATAAAAATATCCCTATTCTGATTGAAAATTACTTGGAGACAACTCTCAAGATCATCCAAGAAAACCCCGACAAATCTATCAAGATTTTAAGCAGAAATAATGATCTACATATTCCTGATTGGAGTCTAGAAAAATTCGTAAAGTTAGTTAAAACAACTTGTGCAAAAAGGCCAGACTACCAAAAATTAGCTATTGATAGCCTAGTCACCTATTCTACAATCCATCGTTCAAAGGGGCTAGAGTCAGATATCGTCATTCTCCTTGAAATTGACGAAAACAAATTCCCAGCACCAGATAAAACCGGTGGACTCTACAAAGTTTTTGGAGACAATCAGAAAACCTTGTTTGAGGATGAAGCCAGATTATTTTATGTAGCACTAACGCGCCCAAAAGAAAAACTATTTATTCTTTCCAAAACTACTAAAATTAACAGGGAAAACAGGAAGTACAACTTCTTTAGCTATTTAGACGAAAACTACCTAGAAGAGGTTTTATAGCCAGCGCAGCAACCGTGACTTTTCTTCAGA
>CAMPBO010000016.1 GCA_946638615.1 uncultured Candidatus Saccharibacteria bacterium
CCGAAATCGACGGTTTCATGATTGGCCGAGGCATCTTCCAGAACCCCTATTGTTTTACCCATCACGCCCCCACCCAAGAAGAACTTCTGGCTCTCTTGCAAATACACCTTAATCTTTACGAAAATTCCGCCAACAGGCATTCTTACGAAGCACTCAAGCATTTTTTCAAAATTTACATCAATAACTTTCCTAGAGCCAAAGAACTCCGTACCAAACTTATGGAGACTCACTCCATTAAGGAAGCCTCCGAAGTTCTAGAAACATCTCAACACACTTGACTTTTATATCGTCTTGTAGTATAATAAAAAAACACCGGCGCCGTTTTCGGCGAGCAAATTAAAAGGGGGATAATTAATGGAAGCGTCATCTACATTCAAATTTAAGGATTTCAAAATCGAAAATCCTGATCTCCTTGCCTTCCTTGAAGGAAGAGATGAACAGGAGCTCTTGTCTGATCTGCGATATTTCGCAGCATTAAACGAAAATCCCGAAGAGATAATCGAAGAGATTCTTAATTGTTATGGGCTCGACAACGAGCTCGACAGCGATGAACTACGTTTGAATGAATTTCTAAGTTCGTTCAAGGAATTGTTCAAGGAGATTAAAGAAGCAGGGTTCATCTATGCATATCACGAACTTACGCTTACAAGGAGATTATTGAATCTCCTCGGAGAAGAAGGTTTTGCTGGCTACCTTATCGATATTGGTAGTACCTCCGACAACCGCACAATAAAATACGAGACTCTACATAAAACGACCTCTTCGGAACAGAGTAAGGTATTCAATATTCTGAGCGAAAATCTTCCTCCTAATCAATACGAGATGGTGCGTTGGGCTATATTAAAGCCCAATAATACACCAAGAATGTTACTCACGGTCGCCGAAGAAGCGACCCTGGATGTAGGAATCAAAAATCTAAAAATTTTACTCCCTAGGATCGCTGACATCTTAGGGATTATCGTCTCCTAATCCTTAACCCCCCCCCAGAAATGGGGGGTATTTTTATTAAATTTTAAGTATTCTATTTGATTTTTTAATTGAAAAGTAGTATAATTAAAGCTTAGCCTTTTAACATCCAGGAGGCTTGAACTTTTTTAGCACTAAAAATAGGGGGTAAAATAAAATGAAAGTCAAAAAGGCAGAAGAAATCAGATCTTATCAGGAATTAAATCTCACTGAGGATCTCATCCCACATCTTGAGGCGGAGAAAATATCCAGCTTTATACTGGATGCAAGGAGTTTCATCGGAAGACTATCAGATCCCGCCGATAAAATCTTTTTCTGGGATGTTTTCTTAAGCTGCAGAATGCACAAAGTTAAACCTGAGACCTTAAAGGCAGTAGTTAATAGAATACTGTCGTTAGGTCTCATAAGAGATGATCTAAGATGCCTCGACCAAATACTTTTCGTTTTAACAGGAGGAAGTTGTACGCTTTATTGGGCCTTCTGCTGCAGAGAAAAGACAGACGAAGCAAAAAAGCTAAATAAAGCCTATGAGAAACAAAAAAAATTCTCACCAAAAAATGTTCGAAAGATACTTCAGATTCTTTCGGAAAATTTACCTTATGAGCAATACGAAGTGTTGCAGAATCTCATAGAGAGTGGAAGTTATAATCTCCCCGATAAAGAAGATTATAACCTGGCAGTCAAAAATATTTATCGTAACGCTTCCATAAGCAAACGGCTCAATAAGGAGTTAGGCGGACTTTTTTCTCCGATATTGATAAGTGCAGCTTAAGGGCTTTACCCATGACCCTTCGATTAATTAATCGAGGGGTTTTTCTTTATACATGTTATAATAAATATTATGAAAATCGCATTACTTGGGCTAGGCAAAGAAGGCCAAGCCACTGAAAAATATTTCGAGTCACATTTTAACGACATAGAAATCGATGCCTTTGAAAATTTCACCCCCGAAGAAATCCGCCAAAAAGATTTTACGAATTATGATATGGTTTTTCGTAGCCCATCTGTGCCACCACTGAACCTCCCTAACGAATCCAGTGTGACGAAATACTTTTTTGACCACTGCCCGTGTCCAATCATTGGCGTCACTGGCACCAAAGGTAAAGGTACCACCTGCTCTTTTATTTATACTATTTTAAAGGCTCTTAACGAAGATTCTTATCTTGTCGGCAATATCGGCACACCTGCTATTGATATTTTAGATAAACTCACCCCAGATTCTGTTGTTGTCTACGAAATGTCCAGTTTCCAACTTTGGGACCTTCAAAAATCCCCTCATATCGCTGTAGTCGGCCAGCTCGAGCCAGACCATCTTAATATACACAAAGATTACGCCGATTATCTAAGCGCCAAAGCCAACATCTGCCGCCATCAGGCCGCCGACGATTACTGTATATATTATAGCCATAACCCCGAATCTGCCAAAATCGCCACCTTGAGCCCCGCCCATAAGATCCCTTATCCATTTGACGTTCCAGCCGAAATCACAGAGGCTATCCAGCTCCCTGGCGAACACAATAAAAATAACGCCTTTGCCGCCATCGCTGCTGTAGCCAGCTACAAAAATCTCTCTCCAGATGACTTTATAGCGACCTACGAATCTACAATTATTAAAGGCATCAAAAACTTCAAAGGTCTTCCTCACCGTCTTGAATTTCTTCGTGAACTAACTGGCGTAAAATATTACGATGATAATTTCTCTACCAACCCCAGTTCTACCCGTGTCGCCATCAATGCCTTCCCAGATGATAATGTCATCGCTATCATCGGGGGCCGCGACAAAACCAACAACGCCGACCTGCCCGAAATCTACGAAATTCTGCAGGCCCCTCAGGTAAAAAATGTTATCTTAATAGGCGAATCTGGCCATGCCCTTGCAGAAAAATATCAAGACATTCGCTTCATTATAGCCGAATCCTTAGAAGAAGCCATCAATATTGCTCGCGAGAAAGCCGAAGTTATCAGCCCAGCCATTGTTCTTATGTCTCCAGCCGCCGCCTCTTTTGACATGTTCGAAAACGTCTATGATCGTGGCGCTCAGTACCAAGCCCTTATCAAACAACTTTAGCTACCCCACACTTTTATCGAAAGAGAAATTTAATCTTGTTTCGTCTTCCGATGCACACCATCTACATATGGCTGCTGATGTGATTAGTGAAATATTCAACCAAACTCGAGCGAACTTGTTCCTGCTCATGGAATGTTTCGATCTTACTGGTATTATCTAAAAGTTTAATCTACTCTCTAGGTTAGAAATTACCGCCTTTTCTACCGATGACACCGCCGCGAAACCTTTGATTCCTGACCCCGCAAACTCTCGCGCGAGCTCAATCATTTTGAATTTATCAATTTCCTTTATCAGGTTCGGCATATTTTCATATCGTTCAATTGTTTCATTTGTAAAATATCCATCCGCATAATAATCTGCAATCTGCCCTACCGTTTGCGCCCCCATCTGGAATCGTCCAAGAGCATAAGATTTTGCAGCTAAGAAATCCGTATCTAAAATTTCGCCATTTAGTGTTTTCATTAATTCGGTTTGAATCAAATCAAACAAAGCTTCCGCATTCTCAAGATTTACTTCGCCATCAAAGTCCCAATACGAATTTGTTGTATTACTTGCTACCGATGAACCTATGCCATAAACTAGTCCTCGTTTTCTAGCTGCACCAAAAATCTTCGAATTTGTTGTCCCATTCAAAATATGATTTAGACAATTCATTGCGAAAACCTCATTTGGTTCTAAATGTCTCGGCGTTACCAAAGAAAAACCAAAAGTAATGTTTGAAGCATCTTTTCTTCTAATCGATACCGCCTCCGATGAATGTAGATCCGCCACTGGAATTTCAAATTTTTCGCCTTCTTTTAAGTTCCATTCGTCAAGCATTTTGATGATTTTATGCCTTCGTCCACGAATTCGCCCTGCAATAATAAACAGCATATTCTTTGCCGTATGTGTCCTACGATAATGTTCTCGAATATCTTTAAGCTCAATATTCCGTATTGTCTCTAGTCGTTCTGGTAAAGCCAAAATATCTTCACCTACCGCCTGTTGCACTCGTGGCCACAATAATCTATAGTAATCATTCATGTATCCAGTTAGTTCAGATCTGATATTAGATTTTTCACTTTTTAGCTCTTCGTCATTAAACCTTGGTTCACAAATTGACACTCTTTGAAGTTCCATAATACGTTCCCACTCAAAATCTGCACATTCTGTTTCATAACATACCGAAATATCCGAAGTCCAAGCATTGTGATAAGCCCCATTCTTGGTGAATTCGGCCTCAAAAGCCTGTTCGTCTTTAAATTTAGCATTGGCACCAAATGCTAAGTGCTCTACAACGTGCGGAATCTCATAAACATCTTTGTTTTTTGCATAAAGCATCCCAGCGCGAAACTGAACCCTCGTGGACATCACGCTCGCCCCAGGAATATCTATTAATAATCCTTTTGCCCCATTTCTAAGAGTGATTTCCTCAACTGAATGCTTCATCTCTTGACTTTTTTAACCGTTTATGCTACAATCAGCTTATTGGTCTATTTACGACCTTTCTTTCGCGATTTTTTCTTGTTCTTCTTTGCTGCCTTCTTCGAAGCAGATTTTTTGGATGCAGATTTTTTCGTTAACGATCGCGCCCCTGTCGTTTTTTTCTTAAATTCCGAATCGAGGTTTTTTTCACCCGCTGAAACTTCGTTCACGCCTTTCTCGACTTGTCCTTCTGCCATTTTAGTAAGTTCCGATTCGTATTCTTCACCATCGGTCACATTATCAGCCTGCGCTTCAGCTGGAGTAATTGAAAGTAGAATTTTAAGGACTTCTTCTCGAAGATTTCTTTGTAAACCATCGAATAGTTTTTGCGATTCTGAACGATACTCTACCAAAGGATCTCTTTGTCCAACCGAGCGCCAATGAATCCCTTCACGAAGATGTTGCATATTTTCAAGATGTTGCATCCATAAAGTATCGAGCACTTTAAGATAAACTTCTCGTTCTATTTTTCGCATTGTTTCTTCGCCAAATTCCATTTCTTTTTCATGATAAGCCTCTTCGACCGCTTCCAGTGCTAATTTATTACGTTCTTTCTCTTTACGTATCAGTCCGATGCCATGAATTAGATCATCATCAAAATCAAACACAGCTTTAAATTCTGCGTCAAAATTTTTATTCACTCGTGAAGAAAATTCAGTTAAATTATGAACTTCTTCTCGGATTAATCTTTGGATTTCTGGAAAAATCTCTTCTCCCTTCAAAATTTTTCGGCGCATCATATAAACTACTTTGCGATGACGATTAATCACATTATCATACTGCACCACATTTTTGCGTGAGTCAAAATTAAATCCTTCGATTCGTTTTTGCGCTGCTTCAAGAGTTCTCGAAATTGCTCTAGTTTGAATTGGTGTTTCCTCATCAACACCAAGCCTTGTCATCAACATCTTTACTCTATCACCTTGAAAAATTCGCATTAAATCATCTTCGCAAGATACGAAAAATTGTGTTATACCCGGATCGCCTTGACGACCACCACGACCACGAAGCTGATTATCTACTCGACGAGAATCATGGCGTTCCGAACCTATCACTACTAAGCCGCCCAATTCACGTACGCCTTCACCAAGTTTAATGTCGGTACCACGTCCTGCCATATTGGTCGCAAGTGTAATTGCACCCTTTTCACCAGCTTTGGCAATAATCGCTGCTTCGCGTTCATTGTTTTTAGCGTTCAAAATTTCATATGGTAAGTTAAACTGATCTAGATATCTTGCAATCTCTTCATTGTTTGCAATTGAGCCTGATCCCACAAGTACTGGTTGGCCCTTTTCATGATATTTTGCGATCTCTGTAGCGATCGCTTTTAGTTTACCTGCTTTTGTTTTATAAATCAAATCATCTTTATCTATACGCGCTATTGGTTTATTAGGTGGAATTTGAATTACGTCCAACGCATAAATTTGTTGAAATTCCTCTGCTTCGGTAAATGCTGTACCAGTCATACCTGATAATTTTCTATATAGTCTAAAGAAATTTTGAAACGAAATCGTCGCAAGCGTCATAGATTCCTGTTTTACAGCTACGCCCTCTTTGGCTTCAATTGCCTGATGAAGCCCCTCGTTATAACGTCGCCCTTGCATTAAGCGCCCAGTATGTTCATCAACAATAATCACCTCACCAGAATTTGTCACAACATAGTCTTTGTCACGTTTAAATACAATTTCTGCCCGAATTGCTTGCTCAAGATGGTATACCAGTCGAGTATTTTTGGTTGAATACAAATTATCTACACCTAAAATTTCTTGAACTTTTTCAATCCCTTTATCAGTTAAAGTCACTGAGCGGCGCTTTTCATCGAAAATATAATCTTCTGGTGCAAGCCTTGAAGCCACCTTAGCAAATTGATAATAAGCCTCTGGATTATCGCCCGCTGGCGCCGAAATAATTAACGGTGTTCTTGCTTCATCAATCAAAATCGAATCAACCTCGTCTACAATCGCAAAATTTAATTCACGTTGTCTCAAATACCGCACTTCTGAAGCCATATTATCACGAAGATAATCGAAGCCAAATTCATTATTCGTACCATAAGTAATGTCTGCCTCGTAAGCCTCTTTGCGTGTAGCTGGACGAAGGTGTAAAAATCTTTCATCTTCATGCTCCTCATTTTCATATTCAGAGTCATAAATAAATGAAGCGTTATTTATAATTACACCCACAGATAGACCCAAAAAATCGTAAACTGGGCCATTCCAACCCGCATCACGTTGCGCCAAATAATCGTTCACAGTTACCACGTGTACGCCACGACCAGTTAAACCATTAAGATAAGCTGGAAGCATTGCAACCAAAGTTTTACCTTCACCAGTTTTCATTTCAGCAACCGCTCCTTCATGGAGCACCATGCCGCCAATAAGTTGCACGTCATAAGGCCTCATTCCGAGAACTCTTTTTGAAGCTTCTCTTGCCACCGCAAAAGCATTTGGTAAAATTTCATCTAAAATCTTCGTGTCATTCGTTGACAAATGTTTTTTGTTAATTTTATTTGCATTTTCTTCTGTTTGAGTAGTCTTTAAGGCTCTTGCAATTTTTTTCTTAAAAATCTCCGTCTGGCTTTTTAGCTCTTCATCACTCATTTTTTCATATTTTGACTCAAGTCTGTTGATTTCTTGAGCTTTTTTCCAAAGTCTCTTCAAAATCTTCTTCTGAGCATCACCAAAAATTCCCTGCAAAAATTTAGTCATTGCGGTTTTATCAGCTAGCTTGTCGGTTGGTTTTTTCTCTTTTCTTATTTTTTTACCGACAGCCCCCACGATCTTATCAGTTTTCTTCGTCATAAACCTCCAAACAGAATTATTTACCCCCTATTTTATCATATTATTTTCTCTTAATAAAGAGATCTTTTAAGCTTCGTTTTTGACGATGTGGTTGAACCTCAAGTTTGTAGCGTCGAATTTGACCGGTCAACTTAGCTTCAACCAAATCAACTCCTGCAAAAACATTAGAGCATTCGTCTTTCGCCGCAATAACTTTACCACCTGGAATATCCATTGCCACAGAAATCTCATATTTTTCACCTTTGTTTTTACCAATTTCCGAAACAATTACTTTAGCTACTACATCTTTTTTAAAACCACGTGGCAAATAACGATCCAATTTTCCTAATCTCTTTTCGGTGTATTTTTTAAAAGACTCCTCTACCTTGTAACCATTTCCAGTAACTTCTATCTTTTCAATCATTATAACTCCTCTCTATTGTTTAAATATGGCCTCAAAACTTCTGGAATTTTTAATTTTCCATTTTCTGTTGCGTAATTTTCAATCATAACCACTAATGCTCTCGCAAGCGGAATAGCAGTGCCATTTAAGGTGTGAACAAAATCAACTGAGCCATCTTTTCGACGCACCCTCACGTTGCAAGCTCTCGCTTGAAAATCAGTACAGTTACTACAGCTCGTAATTTCTTGATATTTCTGATTAACTGGCGACCAATATTCCATATCGTATTTTTTTGCCGCTGGCGCACCAAGATCACCAGCCGCAATGTTAATCACGTGATACGGGATCCCCAGCCCCTGCCAAATATCTTCTTCAATCGCAAGAATTTTGTCATGAATTTCCTTACTTTGTTCAGGCAAGCAAAACACATACATTTCTAATTTATTAAACTGATGTACCCGAAACAAACCTCTGGTATATTTACCATAAGTTCCAGCCTCTTTTCTAAAACAAGCTGAATATCCCGCATAGAACAAAGGTAATTTGTCTTCGTCAATAATTTCATCCATATGATAACCAGTAAGAGGCATCTCGGCTGTGGCGATCATTGCTAAATCTTCACCTTCAATATAATATTCGTCTGATTGGTCTGAAGTTCGCGGATTAAAGCCACATCCTTCAAGAACTCGTGACGAAACCATATCTGGCACCGTCATATAAGTAAAACCGTGTTCCAGAACTTTTGATAAGCCATATTGCAAAAGCGCATTTTCAAGCAAAGCTAACTCGTTTTTGAGATAATAAAACTTCGCACCCGCAACTTTTGCTCCACGCTCAAAATCTACCCAATCACGGCTCATCGCATAATCCAAATGGTCAACTCCAGTCTGATGGTTGTCACCCCATTTTTTGACCTCAATTGAACATTCTTCACCCCCAAGTGGCACATCCTCAAAAATTATATTAGGAATACTCTTCAAACCATCATAGCATACTTTCTCTATTTTGTCAAGCTCAGCCTCTTTTTCGGCAAGCTCTTCCTTGATTTTACGACCTTCAGTAATCAACTCTGGCGATGGTTTACCGCCCTTCATTTTGCCAGCAATCTCATTACGCTTTGAACGCAAGGCTTCAACTTCAGTCAAAATAGCTCTTCTCTCATCATCTGCTTCTAAAACTTTTTTAATATCTATTTTGTAGCCTTTTTCTTTAGTAGACTTTTCAACTAACTCTAAATTCTCTCTGATAAATTTAATGTCTAACATAGTATTTTTATTATATCACTAAATTCAAAATTCGCACGCTTAAAACTATCTAACTTCTATCAAACTTCGCCAATTAGTTTAACCGACTCGCTTTCGGGTAGCTCTTCTACGTTCTTTAATTTTTTCTCAATTTGCCTTGAAGTGGTCTTGGCGGATTCTATTTTATTGGCTGATTCTTGCAGTTTCTTCTGTATACCTTCAAGTAAATCTCCAAATTTGCCAAACTGAGATTTTACCGCGCCTAGTACCTGCCACACTTCTGCTGAACGTTTCTCAATCGCCACCGTACGGAATCCCATCAAGAGCCCCGACAGCATCACTGGGAGTGTTGAAGGTGAAGCAATTGTAATATTATGTTTTTTACGAATCTCGTCCGACAGGCCTGGAATCCTAATAATTTCCGCATATAAAGATTCTGTCGGCACAAACATAATCCCAAAATCCGTCGTTTTGGGTGGATCAATATATTTCGTTGCGATTTTTTTGGCTTGTTCTTTAACGTCATTACCGAGAGCCTTCTGATAAGTGATAATTTCTGCTTTGTCGCCATTATCATATGCCGCGATTAAACGTGAATAATTCTCTACTGGGAATTTTGAGTCAATTGGCAAAAAAACATTTTCTTCTTTACCAGGCATTTTAATAGCAAATTCGACCCGATCGTTCGAGCCTTGCTTAGTGATAATGTTTTCCTCATATTGCGTTTTGTTTAGAGTGTCTTCAATAATCGCCCCGAGTTGCACTTCACCGTAAATTCCTCTAGTTTTAACACCCTCCATTACTTTTTTCAAATCGCCAACCCCAGTTGCTAAATTTTTCATTTCGCCAAGCCCTTGGTAAACCTGGGTAAGCTGTGTTGAAATCGACTTAAAACTCTCGTTAAACCGTTTTTCTACCGAAGCTTTTAATTTTTCATCAACCGTCTCACGCATTTCTTCGAGCTTTTTCTCATTACCAGTTCTAAGTTGCTCAATACTTTTTGCGTTGTTATTCTGCATTCGTTCCAAATTCTCAGCGATTTCTTTACGGTTCTCGCGAAAATTTCGATCAATCGCAGGATTAATTTTCGAAACTTCCCCCTCAACCCGTATTAAACGCTCTTCCATCTCTTTAAAATCTGACGAAACCTCCACTTTCGGTTTTTTCAAAATCAAAAATAGAAGAAGCGCAACTATTATTACCCCCAAAACACCTAAAAATATATCCATAACCTCATTATATCACGAAAAACGGACGCAAGCGTCCGATTTTGTTTTCTCTCGTGGAGCCGACTGTCGGGCTTGAACCGACGACCTACGGTTTACAAA
>CAMPBO010000017.1 GCA_946638615.1 uncultured Candidatus Saccharibacteria bacterium
TAGGCACGCCGCCAGCATTCATCCTGAGCCAGGATCAAACTCTCCATTAAAGTATAAGTTTGAAAAACTCATAAAGTAAAACTGACGATGATTAATTGCACAACTAAATTGTTAAAATAATTCCAAAGACTGGTAAAATAAGTACTCGCAGCTTTAGACTGTTCCCATTTTATCGCAGTCTTTTTGCCTTGTCAATACTTTTTTTATGTTTTTTTGATTTTTTATCAAATGGAAGAAAAAGCCACAATAAAACTAACCCATTTAAGCCCAATAACCCTGCTATCCACAAAGGAAAATCGTCTTTTAAATGGTAAATTGATGAGATATTCCCTGCTTGTGGGACTGCTATTTCTGCTTCATTGATTGCTAAGGTCGTAGAATCGTTGCCTGACTCAAGCATTTTTTCGTCATTACTACTAGCTACTAGATGTACTTTTGTAACTTCGGAATCTACCTGTGTTGCTACGATGTCTTGATTGCTGGAATCATTTTGGAATGGTTCTATGATTGTTGGCTCAGAACTGTTAGATGATTTTAAATTTTTCTCATCATCAGCTATCGCTAATACTGGACTTTCATGTTTAATTGGAAAATAAGCGGGACCGTGCGTGGCACTGATCATTAACCTGCAGTCCATGCCTGGTTGATAATCTGGCGAATCAATGCACTCCTGAAATTCGATTGAGCCCATCAAAATAGTGTGAGATGGATTTTTGCTGATTACTTTATCAAAAATAATAGCTTTTTTTGCCGAAGCAAGATTACTGCCAGCGATTGAAAATTCTATTTCTTCGTCAATCGACAGCCAATCTTCACCGTCTAAAAAATGATTTTTGGCTAGCACTGTATGAAGACCGTCTTCGATGTCGCCACTTTTAATTTCATCGACATACCCATTAGTATATTGCATATATATCGTTGGGTCATTCATGCCTTCGTCTAGCCAGAACAAATACAGTTCGCCGACCTCATCTGGCTCTTGCTCAATATTAAACTGGCGCATCCATGGTTCTTCGTAGGGAGCATATCTCAATGTAATAGTTTCGCGTTCTGGGTTAATGTTAGTTACTGCAAAAACCATCTGATTAAATACTTCTAGTGCTTGATATTCCTCCCCGCGTTCATAAAGATTCCAACGAAAATCCTCTTCACAGTCAAAATCACCGTGACAGAGTTCTTCTTTTTTTAAATCTACTTCTGACTTAAGTTTGATTAGCTCCGTAGTCGACCAATACTCCGTGTCATTGCTTATGGCTGATGTATTAGCAAATGAGCCCAGCAAAGAATTTACGGAAACAGAAACTAATACCAAAGCCAAAGTTAATAAAGTTGTTGCTTTTTTAGTCATAATACTCCTTTTATTATTTTTCTGTCGAAGTATATATCTGTAGATATGACAAAAAGTCAACCCCCCACCCATATTTTTAAAAACATGAGCTAAATCACCTCTGGAAAAAGTTGAAAAAAGCTTTTGGTATTCTTAAAAAGTTATTTTATTCTGTAATTTTATCAACTTCTTCAGAATCGGTTTCTGGTAAAACAATTCCAATAGATGCAACTGTATCACCTTCGCTCATTTTCATAATGCGGACGCCTTGTGTGGCACGACCAAGAGTTGGAATTTCTTTCATAGCAACACGAATGGCTTGACCTTTAGTAGACATCATAATAACTTCTTTTGCAAGTGGGTCTAAAGTGTGAACCGCTACAATTGGTCCAGTTTTAGCGGTAACAGTTGCAACCTTAATTCCAACACCGCCGCGTTTGTGAGGTGGGAAATTAGAGACAAGTGTAGCTTTACCATAACCATTTGCGGAGACTGCAATTAGTTTCTGATTAGGATCAGTGATAACATCCATGCCAACAATTTCATCTTTTGGTCGAAGACGCATGCCACGAACACCCATTGCCGAGCGACCCATAACGCGAACTTCTTTCTCGTTAAAACGTGTAGCTTGGCCAGCAGATGTAGAAATTACAATATCGTGATCGCCAGTGGTTTCTTTAACCCATTTTAATTCATCACCTTCTGCAAGTTTAATAGCAATTAAACCATTTGAACGGATATTAAAGAAATCTTTAATAGCAGACTTCTTGATGGTCCCCTTCTTGGTGGCCATAAAGAGATAGCCATCAGCTCCAGCATCACCTTGTTTGATAATGGCGGTAATTTTTTCTTCAGGATGCATATTAAGCATGTTAACTGCAGCGGTCCCTTTAGCTGCAAGCGAGGCTTGTGGAACTTCGTAGGCTTTCGTGCGGAAAAGACGACCTTGATTCGTAAAGAACAGCAAATAGTCATGAGAATTTGCAGTTAAGATTTGAGCAATAACATCTTCTTCTTTAGTAGTCATACCGCGCTTACCTTTGCCACCACGATTTTGCTTCCTGAAATCAGCTTGAGGAACACGTTTCATATAGTTTTCTGAAGTAAGCAAAATAACGCTCTCTTCCTCTGGAATAAGTTCCTCTTCAGAAAATTTACCAACTTCGTGATTAACGATTTTTGAGCGACGTTCGTCACCGTATTTATCTTTTAGTGCAAGAAGCTCTTCTTTAATAACACGAAGAATTTCTTTTTCGTCGGCAAGAATTGCTTCTAATTTCTTGATAAGCTCGTGAAGTTCTTTCAGTTCTTCTTCAATTTTGTCGCGTTCTAGACCTTGGAGACGACGAAGCTGCATCTGTAAAATAGCATTAGCTTGAATTTCGGAAAGACCAAAGCGAGACATAAGCTGCTTATCGGCGTCGTCATAGGAAGCACGAATAACTTTAATAACTTCGTCGATATTATCTAAGGCAATCTTCAAACCCTCAAGGATATGGGCACGCTCTTTAGCTTTCTTGAGCTCAAATTCGGTACGACGACGCGTAACGACTTGGCGATGCTTAATAAATTCAGCTAAGATTTCCTTGAGCCCAAGGATACGAGGCTGAACACCGTCAACGAGTGCGAGCATATTATAATGGAATGAGGTTTGAAGTCCTGTCATTTTGTAGAGCTGATTTAATATCTTCTTCGGGAAAGCGTCTTTTTTAAGTTCTACAACTATACGGATTTTACCACGAGCAGACTCATCACGAGCATCGGCGATATGATCGAGTTTCTTCGACAACACGAGCTCGCGAACTTTCTCAATGAATCCTTCCTTACTCATGCCATACGGAACCTCGGTAACCACGATATTATAACGTCCGTTCTTGCGTTCTTCGATATTAGTCACAGCGCGAATCACTACCGAGCCTTTGCCAGTAGCGTAGGCCTGTTTCATTGGAGCGCCACCATAAACTTCAGCTCCGGTTGGAAAATCTGGGCCTTTAACATATTTCATTAGACCATCTAAGGAAATTTCGGGGTCATCAATCTGGGCAACTGTAGCGTCTACTAATTCCCCTAAATTATGTGGTGGAATATTGGTAGCCATACCAACAGCAATACCCATTTGACCATTTAGCAAAATATTCGGAAGAGCAGCAGGCAAAACCACTGGCTCTTGTTCAGTTCCATCAAAGTTGTCACGAAAATCTACAGTATCTTTTTCGATATCTGTTAACAGCTCGGCACCAATCTTGTCCATGCGTGCTTCGGTGTAACGATAGGCCGCTGGCTCATCACCATCCATAGAACCAAAATTACCTTGGCCTTCAATGAGGGTGTAGCGCATTTTCCAGGGCTGAGCAAGATTCACCATCGCCATATAAATAGATGAGTCGCCATGAGGATGATATTTACCCATAACGTCACCAACTATACGGGCGGATTTAACGGTAGCATGCGGAGCCTTCCAACCATTTTTGTTCATTGTATATAATATACGGCGATTAACGGGCTTCAAACCATCACGAACGTCTGGAAGAGCGCGATCAACAATAACGGACATAGAGTATCTAAGGAAATAATCTTCCATAGTATGTTCGACAGGTCTGATTTCAATGCCATCTTGCACTGTGGAAGAAGCCTCTATTATATCTTCTAGTTCCTTTTTAGGTAAATTATTCTTTAAATCTTTGTCGTCTTTCATATCTTATCTCCTTCTCTTAAAAGTCCAAATCATCAAGATTAACAGATGCGGCTCCAGCCTGAATAAAGTTTTTACGAAGATCGACCTGGTCTCCCATTAGCTTTGTAAATACAGCGTCAGCTTTTTCGGCGTCTTCAATATGAACCTTAACTAAAATACGATTTTCTGGGTCCATTGTGGTCTCCCAAAGTTGTTTGGCATCCATTTCACCGAGACCCTTAAAGCGTTGCTGAGCAGTGTAACCAGCTTGCTTGAAACGTTCTTGAGTTTCGTCAATTTTGGTACCATTTTGTTTGCGCTCTTCGATCTTTTCGGTAAGTTTATTTTCTAGAGCAACTTCGTCATAGAGATAATCAATCTTACGAGTATTACCTGTACCTTTGATTAAGCCAAATAAAGGTGGCTTAGCTAAATACACATGACCATCTTCAATAACTTTTGGCATATAACGGAAAAAGAAGGTCATAAGAAGAGTAGCAATATGCAAACCATCTACATCGGCATCGGTCATGAAGATAATTTTGTCATAACGAAGACCTTCAATATTGAACTGGTCACCAATGCCAACGCCTAGACCTTTAATAAGAGAGACTAGCTCTTGGTTGGCGAGCATTTTATCAAGACGAGCGCGCTCAGTATTTAAAACCTTACCTCTTAGTGGCAAGATTGCTTGAATCTGAGGGTTACGCCCTTCTTTGGCAGAACCAGCAGCCGAGTTCCCCTCAACGATAAATAGTTCACAATCTTCCCTATTGCGACTAGAACAGTCTGCAAGTTTACTTGGGAGATTTAACCCCTCAAAAGCGCCTTTTCTGATTACGTTATCACGTGCGGCGCGAGCGGCCTTACGAGCACGAGCAGCCAAAGTAGCTTTGCTGACGATTTTTTTGGCAATAGCTGGATTTTCCTCAAGATAATAACCAAAATACTCCGTCATGACTTTATCAACATAGCCTCTGACTTCTGGGTTACCAAGTTTGTTTTTGGTTTGCCCCTCAAACTGAGGATCGGGTAGTTTCACCAAAATAACAGCCGTAAGTCCTTCTTTAATATCATCGGCTGTTAAATTTTCTTCTTTTTCTTTTAAAAGACCGTTTTTACGAGCATAATCATTAATGGTACGATTAAGCCCAGTCCTAAAGCCTACCACATGCATACCGCCATCAGGGGTGAGAACGTTATTAGCGAAAGGTTTCATGATTTCAGCAAAAGTGTCATTGTATTGAAGAGCTATCTCCACTTCCGCATCACCAATTTGTTTTTCAACATAAAAAATGTCATCTGATAGAACTTCCTTGCCATTGTTGAGGCGCTTAACATAGCTCTTGATACCGCCTTCAAAATAGAATGATTCATGAGCGTTAGTGCGCTCATCATTTACAACGATTAAAATACCTTTGGTCAAATAAGCTTGATGACGAGCATAATTAGAAACCCAATTATAATCAAAAGTCGTGGTCTCTTTAAAAATAGTTGGATCTGGATAAAAAGTAATTGAGGTACCCGATTCGCGTGGTGATCCTTTGGTAATTTGCAGTTCAGTAGTTGGTTTACCAGTATCAAACTCTATGTGGTGAGTTTTGCCATCTCGATAAACCTCTGCGATCATGTGGGTAGAAAGAGCATTTACAACTGATGAGCCAACACCGTGAAGGCCAGAGGAGACTTTATAGCCCCCATCACCAAATTTACCACCAGCATGAAGAACAGTTAACACTGTTTCGAGGGTGGATTTTTTGGTTTTGGGGTGAATGTCTACTGGAATACCACGTCCGTTATCATCCACGCGAACGCCACCATCTTTTAAAATGGTGATTTCTATTTTATTGGCATAACCCGCAATAGCCTCGTCAATAGAGTTATCGGCAATCTCTTTTATAAGATGGTGCAAGCCATCGTAACCAGTAGAACCGATATACATACCAGGACGAAGGCGCACTGGCTCAAGACCTTCGAGCACTCGAATTTCGGACGAATCATAATCTCCAGCATTACCTGCCATATTGATACCTCATCTTAAATATACCTCTCTATTATACACCTAAAAAGCTACAAATACAAGAGGTTAAAGATAAGATGGAGCTGTAAAACTAGTACTATCTTATCTTAAATATCGCTTCAGTCTGAGAATTTTCGGACGCTGATTCGGGCATAGGCTCAGATACGGGTTCGGATGTTAATTTGGGACCAGATTTTGGCATTGCGACTGACCCAGAGGATACTCCAGGAGGCATATTAAGAGTTTGAGCGCCAATAGTAGCTCTTTTTGCAAACCAATCGTCTAAAAAGCTTTTCTGGGGGCTTTCTGGGAGCTTTGGTGAAGTTTTTTGAATTGGTACGACACTTTGCCCAACCTGAACATTGTTGGTCTCAAATGGCTTGCTGGTTGCCTTGGGCGGCATTTTTTCACGTTCTGCAGCACTCCAACGATCTTGAATTTCTTTTTCGACTTCGGTGCGAGTTTTGGCGAATTTGGTCGCAGAGTATATCTTAAGTGTATCCATCAGCTTCTCATTGGCCTCGCCCATTGGAGCTGGTAAATTCATCGTGAATGGCGCTGATGGCATACCAAACATCATTACTTTACAAATGGCTGCATGGTTAGGAGTTTTGGTAAGATCTTCCGCGGTAAAAGTAGGGGTAAAAGCTTTAACCATCAAATCTGCATCGGTCACACCGATACGACCACAGATAATAGTGCCGACATTGCCTAGTAAAGCCTCGCGAATCTTATCTGTAAGTTGAGTCATGAATTGATTAGCTACAATGAGATTAAGACGATATTTGCGAGCCTCGGAGAGAATTGATTCAAAACTATCTGTAGCAAAATTTTGAAACTCATCAACATAAAGACAAAAATCCTGTCGTTCCCTTTCTGGTATATCTTGGCGGCTCATGGCGGCCTGTTGGAATTTCATGACAAAAATCATACCGAGAAGATTAGCGTTAATATCTCCGAGCCGACCTTTTGAAAGATTGACGAGAAAGATTTTTTTATTATCCATAATTTCACGGATGTTAAAACCAGATTTAACTTGGCCTAAAGTATTTCGCATAATGGTATTAGAGAGGAATGGTCCCCACTTTGAGGCAAACCAAGTAATAACCTCGCCAGCATCATTGGATTTTTGTGAAGCTGGAAATTCTTTAGTCCAATAATCATATACCGCCTTGTCGGTAACGTATTTTAACTTCGATTTAACAAATTCTGGATCAGTAAAACATTGCGGGATATCAATAAAAGTAGCTCCTTTTGGATCAGACATAAGAAGTAGGGCTGCATTTCGGAACATATGCTGCCCACGAGGCCCAAAAAATCCTTGATTTTGAGGATCAAAAAGGCTTTGGAGCATACTAATGCCTTCTTGGACAATAAAATCTTTTTGATCAGGGCTGGTAAATTCAAACATATTCATACCAACTGGATGCTCAATATCAGCGGGATCAAAATAAATTACATCATCGATGCGTTCTTCGGGGACACGCTGTAAGATTGCCTCCACAGCGTCTCCATGCGGATCAATAAAAGCAAAACCACGACCATCACACATATCTTGAAAAGCGAGGTTCTCAAGAAATACGGATTTACCCATACCAGTTTGGCCGATAATATACATGTGTCGACGACGGTTATCGTCGTCGAGATAGATGGCTTTTTTGGCACCACGGAATTCATTGGTACCAAGGAAAATTCCCTCGGTGGCAAGCTTAGCGGGACCATCAACTTGTTTGGTGAGCTGTCGTTCGACCTGAGAGTTTGGAATAGCATTTTGTTCTGGGAGATGAAAAATAGAGGCTAGTTCGACGCTATTTAATATACTGTTGTTAGTTTTAAGTGGGAAAAACCGAAAAGTGTAGTCAATAACAAGCTTCTTGGGGTCTTTAAAAGTATTAACCTTAAAACCATTCAACTCTGGTGAATTAAATTGAGAAAAAGCAGAAATGATACCGCCTGAAATTGCATCAGAACGAGCACTAGTAGCAGAGCTGGCTACTACCCTAATCAAAGTTTCAAAAGCTGGAAAGCGCATTTTGTTGGTAATTGCGGTAATTTCATCTTGTTTAATATTGGAAATAGTGGTTTGCTCGCTTTTTTCGTGTTCTTCTGGAACCTGCCAAGGTGCTCTAATAATATCCATAGCAAGCTCGCCGATACCCGCACCACCAGTCTTATTTTTTTTGCCTTTTTGCATGTTCTCGA
>CAMPBO010000018.1 GCA_946638615.1 uncultured Candidatus Saccharibacteria bacterium
TTCGTCTCTACGCAGCTTCACCAAATTAAAAATACCAGAGCAAGCTCTGGATTTTTTAACTCTAAGCATTTATATTTGGATTTTCTCCGAGTGAAGCGCGCCCTAACCGGCGAGCGAACGAGGAAAAATTCAAAGATAAATGTTTAGATGGCGGAAGGGACAGGATTCGAACCTGCGAAGAGGTTAGCCCCCTTACACGCTTTCCAAGCGTGCGCCTTCAACCACTCGGCCACCCTTCCGTCCCCTGTATTATACCAAAATAACTCCCCCCTTGCAACCCAATAAAAAACCGCCCCAATCGGAGCGGTACGTGGTTTACTCATCCATTGTCTCTCATAATCTCATTTAGATAATCTTTAATCCACTCTGGTCTTTTATGATTTACAATCACAAGTTCACCAGATTCCTGCTGTTCTAATTCCGGCACCATGTTGTTGGTCAAAAGCTCCATCCACGCAGCGACAATATGTCTATGACAAAATTCATCAGCCTTCTCATAGCAAAGAAAACCAACGACAGATTTATCATCGCAAAAATGCTCATAAATCGCCTGTGGATCCAACTTTGACAAAACCATATCATAATAAGCCCAAACATAAAGCCTATTATTTTCGTCATCTGGAACAATGCCGATATTGTCATGCCACTCCTGCCAAAATTTTCTTTTCGGAGCCAACTCATGGCAGTATGCCCCCTTTTCCGGATCAACCCTTCTAAAAAAATCCACTTCGGACCCTCGATCTGCAGAAATCGAAACAAAACAGTCGACCTTTGGGTTATTTAAATCTATAGCATCATAACTTGATGTAAATAACATAAAACCACTCCCTTTCTTAAAGAACTCCCACGCTAATTAAATTATAACATTTTAAGAGCAATCAGTCAATAAAACCCTTACTCGTAACAAAAGAGCCTGGGTCCATTACCCAGGCCAATAGAAGCTAACCAGCAAGCTGCAAGCCAAACCGATATGTATATTTTGGCTCGTCTAAAATTTTGTTTCCAGTCCTCCGGAAGACATGCAATCCTTCGGACTTTTCGTCCACCTCTAGTCCATTTAAAAAGTGGACAAGCCAGAGTTCATCTGGCAAATCAAAGCAGACTTTACTTCCAATAAGAACAAAGTCGCATCGATTGAACGTCGCGATAAAAGCTTGCGCCATTAATTCGCCATTCTCATGGCGCAAAATTATCTCATCAGACGTTTTAATAATTATCCCAATCATTCTTTTAATCTGATTGGGTCCAGTAAATCTGGATATTTTCCTCATTACCCAGATAACTGTTGACGCAGTTTCCTGTAGCTCCTTCTTTGTTAAAATTTCTCCAAATGTTCTTTTTGTTGCCATAATCCCACCTCCATAAAAAAACAAACACAACAAAACTACTAGACCATTATACCACACATCATGAAAATTGTCAAGGTAAGCCCATTCCAAAATTGCCTTATCTACCCCTGTATGGTATAATAAACTTAATGAATATTCTCGCCATCGAATCATCTTGTGACGAAACCGCCGCTGCTATTATTACCGGTGATCCTTTTGCAAGCAACAGTAATAGCGATACAAAAAAACCCCAAATTCTTTCTAATATTGTTGTCTCCCAAATCGATATTTTCAAAGCCTATGGCGGAGTTATTCCAGAAGTTGCAGCCCGCTCACATCTTGAAGCAATTTTGCCAGTTATCCATCAAGCATTTAGGGATGCTGGCTTCACCAAATCAAACGCCAACTCTAGCTCCTATTCCGACGATTGGTCTAAGATAGACGCCATCGCCGTCACCCACACTCCCGGTCTACTCGGTTCCCTATTGATTGGCACCCTCACCGCCCGCACTCTTGCAATCTTACACGGCAAACCGCTTTACGCGATCCACCATCTCAAATCACACATCTACGCCAATTGGCTAAATGCCGAAAATACCCCTTCCTTCCCCCTCCTTGCTCTAGTAATTTCCGGTGGCCACACCCAAATTATCCGCATGACTGCCCATAATAATTTCGAAATCATCGGCACCACCTTAGACGATGCAGTCGGTGAATGTTTTGACAAAGTCGCCAAAATTCTTGGCCTTCCCTACCCTGGTGGGCCCTCTATTGCAAACTGCGCAAAAAAGGGCGACTCCCAAAAGTATCATCTTCCCATTCCGAACATCAAAGAGTTAGATTTTTCCTTCTCCGGCCTCAAAACTGCCGTCCTACGCGCCGTTCAAAAAGAAGTTGGCGTGCCAATTTCTTACCCATCTCATCAACTTGCTAATCTATTAACTGACCAGCAAAAATCTGACTTTGCCGCATCTTTTGAAAAAACCGCCACAGATATCCTACTAAAAAAATTAGAAAAAGCTTTGGCAACCTACCCTGATACTAAATCAATCGTCATCGCCGGCGGCGTCTCAGCCAACCAAAATTTACGTGCATCAACCGTCAAAAAATTTAATTCTCCAACCGATCCCACTATCTTCTTCCCTGAACTCAAATTCTCAGGCGACAACGCAGCCATGGTCGGTGCCGCTGCATTTTTCGAAATCAAAACAAAAACCGAACCAACCGACCCCTATTCCCTTAACATTTTCCCCCGCTCAGACATCCAATAATATAAAAATTAATATTGTTAACTGCTACAACCATGTAAAATAGGAGTTGACCTTAGCAGCCAATTTTTAAAGTTCATTTAAAAAGGACGATTTTTGAATTGAGTTATTTACAAACTGCAATTTTTATGTTAAACTGAATGAATGCGGATATATCCTAGGCATTATCCGTAAACATAGTTTCTTCGTTCCGCAAATTACAAAAACATATGCAATAAATATAGATTTAGACTACATGATAAAGCATAAAGTAATATCGTCAATTAAGCGCAATCCTAGGTAAGCGCAATTACACTTATAAATCTATATAGTTCCTTAAAACCTAATTCCTTGCAAGATCAGCCGTCTTATCGGCCAGCAAAGCCTAAGCTAAACTTTTTGTTTAATTGAATAGTGCACACTGTTTGATCTTTAGGAGAGTGCACATGTAGCGTAAACTGTTTTTCTTGAAACTACAATCCCAGGGGGGACATAATGTCTTAGAAACAAAAAGCGCAGCAGAAAGGGCAACGTAACAAAGCAAGGATTAGTAAATATAGGGTCGCGAAATTTGCGGCCCATATTTTTTTGGGAATATGCTAAAATAGTCACATGAATACACCGCTTCAACAATCCAAATCGTGGCAAAAACTCCAAGATGACCTCGGGGAAACCACAATTTTTGAAGAAGCAAACGATTACACCATCTTAGCCATAGTAAAGCAAACAAAATTCGGTTGTTATCTATATCTTCCCTACGGCCCCGCTCTACATCCCGGCAAAAAATTAAAAAATAGTAAAAAATCTGCCAAAAATACTACTATACAGACACCAGCCGCATTTAAAAAAGCCGCAAAAGCCGCTTATCAAGCCCTAGAACGCCTTGCAAAACAAAAAAACGCAATCTTTATCAGAATCGAGCCGCAAGCCGCTGAGACCGCCAATTTTTGGAGAAATTTACCAAATTCTAAAAAAACCAAAGATTTATCACCAAAAGAAACTTGGGTATTGGATATCACCCCTGAAAAATCTGACATTTTGCACGGTTTTTCTCAAGGCACTCGCACCCGTTACAATCAATTTGCAAAAAAAGGCCTTTCGGTTACTTCAACCAAAAATCCAGAAGAAATTAAACACCTTGTCACCCTACAACACAAACTCGCGCGCATCAAAAAAATTGGCACTTTTTCCGAAAACTACCTCAAAACCGAGCTAAAACAGGATTTCGCTACTCTTTATCTTGTCCATTATGAAGAAAAAATCATCGCTGCTTCCCTATTTTTCGATTTTGAAGACACTAGATTTTATATGCAATCTGCCGCAGACATGGAGTTTAAAAAACTTCCTGGCACTGTAGCCCTTCTTACAACCGCGCTTTTTGATGCCAAAGACGCCGGGCTTAAAAAATTCGATTTTTGGGGTATTGCTCCAACTGACGCTTCAGGAAACGTTCCAAAAGACCATCCTTGGGCTGGTTTTACTGCCTTCAAAAAATCTTTTGGTGGCTATGAAGTTGATTACTGTGGTACTTTTGATCTAATTTTCAAACCAGTTCCCTACCGACTTTACAGTCTAGCCCGCCGCGGCAACCGTTTTCTACGCAAAATTACTCAGCGCTAGATCAATTGAATTTATACCAATAATTCCCTGCTGGGCTACTTTTTATCAAATTTTTTGAGATCAAAAAGGGGTGCTTTATCCGCGTCCATCACTTCGCGGGCTTGTTTTTTCAAGCGCTCTAACCCAGCGGCAGTTTTTGCAGAACCAATGTGTACCACCTTTACTACTTTACCGCTTGATTTGTAACAGACCTGTACACCGGTAGAACCAGATTTTGTCTTGAACTTCCGTATATACGCCATAACTAAATTCTACCATAAAAACTATAATTTTAAGCTTAGAGAAAATAGAAATTAGCATAAAAGTTTTAAAATTTGGCACAAGAATTATTATTTTAAGCACAAACTTTTCCCCAACAAAGCAAAAGCATGATAATTCCCTTCCCTATTCATTAGCAACCCGTTGACTTAGCAACCCGCTAATGCTAAAATAAAAGTACAATTATCCTTACAAATGTACGTTTCTTTGGACTCAGCACGGGATAATTGGGAGACATTCAAAAACAAAACCACAATTAAAAATTGTACGACATGTAAACATAAGCTTTATCATGTAAATTTTGGTATGTCAATTTTTATACCAATTTTTTTCTTTTATGGCAAAAAATTTCACAAAAAGTTAAGCGGAATAACAGGGAAATTATTCGAACAAGATCCTAATTCCAAAAATTTAACTTTCTCCCAATGCAAACCAACTATATCCCCTACGGCTCCACTTCCGCGCGTAGTTACCCGGTGTCCCTGGTGTATTCTGGACATTATAATCTGAATGGCAAAGCCTCTGATCAGAATGGCGGAGGATACTGGTGGACATCGTTACAGAATGCAGCTAATAATGCATATTTTGTGTATACATACAGCCATGGACTGTTCACACAAGGAATCGATAGTAAAAGATATATTTTCGCTCTCCGCTAAGACAGGGAATTGCGTAAGCTTCTTGCTTATGCTATACTTAATCTAACGTAAAAGGGAATGGGATAAAAAAATGGAAAATAACGAACAATCAGCAGCTCCGGGTATGCAACCTACACAACCGATCCAACCAATGCAGCCGGCTCAGCCAGTAGAACCAATGCAACCTGTACAACCTGTACAGCCTGCACAACCTGTACAACCAATCGAACCGGCCCAACCTACACAGCCAGTCCAACCAACAGGGCCAACAGAACCTATGCAAGCACTAGGAAATCAGGCAATGCCAACTGAGCCTACTCAGCCTATGCAACAGCCTACTCAGCCTACTCAACCTACACAGCCAGTGCAACCAATAGAACCAGTCCAGCCAACCCAGCCAGCAGGATCAATGCAAACATTAGAAACTCAGACAATGCCAACAGAATCAGCTAATACCATGGCAGGGGCAGCAGACCAACCATTTCCAACAGGGGTGGCAACAGAGGTACCAGCCCAGCCTATTCCAACAGGGGTAGAGAATCAATCGTTCCCACCCTCAGAAAACCAACTCACGGCCACACCGGGTGCACCAGCAACGCAAAATATGACAGCCACACCAGGCATAGCGGCCACACCGGGTGCACCAGCAACTCCAACAACACCAGCAACGATGCCAACCTCATCTTCCCACCACAAAAAACAAAATAAATTCCAAAAAATCATCGAAAAAATCAAAGAATTTTTCAAAAAACCAGCTAATATTGCTCTGGCGGTAATTCTTGTTGTCGTCCTTGGAGCCGTTATTGTAGTTGGCATTATTTCCGCTACCAGTGGGAATAAAAAACAGAACACGACCAACCCAAGTGAGTCTTCCAAAGCCGCTTCTGAAACCGACACCTCAGAAAGCAACAAAACAGATCAAGCTAATTCCACTAACGAAAACGAAACTCTTGGTAGCCAAACCGTCGAGTGCGCAGGGAAAAATGATTTTCTATCGCTCAAAAACAAATACGAGTTTGAAAATGGTGAACTCGAAAAATATAGCATGACTATCAGCCTAGACAAAATTGACCAAAGTACTCTTTCCGAAGAAAATTCTAGGCTTTACTCCACCTATTCTTCCTTATCCAATAATCTTGCTAAAATCAAAGATACTAAGGCGGAGGGTGTCAATATTAACATCAGTGATACTGACGCTTCAACATACACCAGAATGTTAGCCGAAAGAGGAAAGATTACTGATGAAGAACTCAAAGACAGTCTATTCTCACTCTATGACGGATTAACCGCCGAAGATATCGCCAAAACCTTCTCTGGTGGTTCTAACGAAACAATCGAAATCAAGTGCGAAATAAACTAAACTGCTTCGCGCTCTTGTTTCAGCCGCTCGATCAGAGCGGTTTTTTCATCAATTGCATCTTGTGTCTCTTTAACCAACTCCGCTGGTGCTTTATCCACATAATTTGGATTTAACATTCTCGCATTTAGAGCATCAAGTTCACGACCTACTGCCAAAATCTTGTCTTCAAGTGCCTTAGCATAAGAAGCAATTACCTCTGGGGCGACATCAAGATATACTTCATGATTTGATAGCGGCAACCTCAATCCACGTGGCCGACCTTCATCAGAAATTACGCTTGCTACTCTGGTCAAACGCTGAACTAGAAGGGAATTATCATCCACAAGGGAATCATCACCATAAAGCATGGTGATCTCCGATCGAGAAATGCCTTTATGAGCCTCTGAGAGGCCCTGTAAGGCGGCTCTAGCACCGGACACGACTAACATAAGCTTTTCAAATTGCTCAGCGCTAATTGAGTCAAATTTGAAGTCAGCTGGCCATTTTTGGGAAATTAAGAATCCTTCAGTAAACGAAAGGTTCTGCCAAATTGCTTCAGTAACAAATGGTGCAAAAGGATGGAACAACTTCAAGATCGCAACTAAAGTCTCTTTCAAAAGCTCTACATTTTTGAACATTTTCTGACTTTCAATAAACCAGTCTGCATATTTATCCCAAATTAGAGAATAAACAGTCTCTACTGCTTCAGAAAAACGATAGTTCTTCATCTGGCTCTCGATCTGCCACTTTGCCTCATTAATCTCTCTTAAAATCCAGTCCTCACCAGTATTATCGTTAGACAAATCTGAGCCAAGCTCCGCTTCATCAACTATCTCCTGAATGAAGCGGGAGATATTCCAGAGTTTGTTGCAAAGATTCCTCCCTGCTACAATCGA
>CAMPBO010000019.1 GCA_946638615.1 uncultured Candidatus Saccharibacteria bacterium
GTGGTGTAATATAAATACCTTCAACCAAAACAGACCCCGTTAGGGGGTCTGTCTAGCCTACTAGGTAGTTCAGCTTTATACGTTAGCTGATTTAATACATCCCACTCATGTCGCCACCACCCATCGCTGGCTTCTCTTCTGGGATTTCACAGATAAGTGCACCCATCGTAATCGCCGTTGCCGCGATTGACACTGCATTCTTGACAGCTTCTTTCGTTACCTTTGCCGGATCAATCACGCCAGCCTTCTTCATGTCAATCAAGCCCTTCTCCGGCATCATTACATTAATACCGAATCCAGCCTTCGCTCCTTCTACCTCAGCAAGCAAAGCCTGCGCATTAAGCCCTGCATTTTCCATAATATGTACAAACGGAGCCTTCAAGGCATTTTTGACAATCTTTGTGCCAGCATCCAAGTCGTCTAATTTCTCTGCCAAGTTCACTAGTGTCACGCCGCCACCAGCTACAATTCCCTCAGCAAGCGCTGCTTTAGTTGCCGCCACCGCATCATCTACACGGAATTTCTTTTCGTCAATCTCGGTTTCAGTTGCACCGCCTACTTTAATTACTGCCACCTTACCAGACAAAGCCGCTGCACGCTTTTCAAACTCCTCGCGTTCGTAATCGGATTTTGCCATCTCGGCTTGCGCATGAATCAGCTCAATTCGCGACTTTACCGCCTTAGCATCTCCAGAGCCTTTAATAATTGTCGTTTCATCTTTAGTCGCGATCACCTTAGAAGCCGAGCCCAAGACTTCAAGCCCAACTTCTTCAAGCTTCAATCCTTTATCCGCAGATACCACGGTTGCATCGGTCAAAATCGCAATGTCTTCCATGATTTCTTTTCGTCTATCACCAAATGATGGCGCTTTAAGAACCAAAGAATTAAACACGCCTTTAAGCTTATTTAAGACCAAGAGAGACAAAGCTTCACCCTCTACCTCTTCCGCAATTATCACAAGATCTTTCTTACCAGCCTGTGCGCATTTTTCCAAAAGCGGCAAAATATCCGAAGCTGCCGAAATCTTTTTATCAGTCACTAGCACTAATGGTTTATCAAAAATCGCCTCCTGGCGGTTAACGTCAGTCACAAAAAACGGTGAAGAATAACCTTTATCATAAGAAAACCCTTCCACAATCTCTTGCTCCATCGTAAGGCCTTGCCCCGCTTCTACCGTTACAACACCATCCTTACCGATTTTCGAGATCACTTCTGCGATTAATTTACCAATCTCCGCATCACCCGCTGAAATCGTAGCAACTTCAGCTACCTTACCAGAATCACCTTCTATTTTTTCAGCAGATTTTTCAATTTCTGCTACAATTTCGGCTCCAGCCTTCTCGATTCCGCGACGAAGCTCCATCGGATTCATTCCTGCCGCAATCAATTTATTTGCTTCATTCAAAATATTATAAGTAAGAACTGTTACCGTAGTTGTACCATCACCAGCCACCTTGTTTAATTTTTGTGCTGCAGTCTTGATAAGTTTTGCACCAACCGCTTCACCAAGCGACTCATCTTTAGAAGGAAGCTCCACCGCTTCTGCTACAGTCACGCCATCGTGCGTTATTACTGGAGCGCCATATTCCTTCTCAATAATTACATTTTTACCTTTTGGCCCAAACGTAACTTTCACCGCATCATATAGCTGTTTCGCACCAGACAAAACCTTTTCACGCGCTTCAGCTTCATAATAAATCTTCTTTGCCATTTTTACTCCTTAATTTATCTTCTTAAAACTTCTAATATATAAAGTTTTCCACAACTTTTCCACAACCTACATTGTAGCCAAAATATCTTCTTCTTTTAAAATAATATAGTCGACATCGTCAACTTTTATTTCTGTAGTAGAATACTCTTTATAGATAATCTTATCACCTTTTTTCACAGCTTTTACTTCTGGTCCTACCGATTCAACCACCGCATAAGCTGGTTTTTCTTTTGCTTCACCAAGCAAAATCCCCGATTTAGTCTTTTCGAGTGGTTTTTCCACTTTTGCCACAACTCTATCTTTTAATGGTTTGAGTGCCATATTAATTACTCCTTTTCTACCCCTGATTATAGCACAAAAACTAGCACTGTAAACCCCCGAGTGCTAATTATTTTAATACCCCCAATCTTATTCTTGCTGTATTAGTTAAATAAATGATATTCTCTACTAGTTTATTCATTTCTTTATATTCAAAATCTTTTCTACACCAATCATCAATCAATACTATTATTTCACTCCTATAAATTTTAAAAACGTTTTCTTGGCTTTTAGGCATTCTCATGGAACTAGCGATTTTTACGCTTATCTCATTTATCATCTTTTCGATTATTGTATTATTGTTACTTAAAATCATTGTAAAAATTCGCTTATTTGCTATCATAAAAATCAACGTCCGCACAAAAACCGTCTCAAGTTTACTATTTTTCACTACTAATATTCCTCGCACCATTTTTCGATATTTTTTCAAAACATATTTTTCATAATCTGGGACTATTTCCTTTACGGCACGATGGTGAATATATACTGTCGATCGCGCCACACCAGCTTTTTTGGCGATTTCCACAATTCCAGTATCTCCACTTGTCGCAAAAAAAGCTCGCAAAATTGCTTCTTCGGTTCTTCTAAAACGTCTATCCGCTAACCTTTTCTCGGTTATCCCAACCCTTTTCATTTTCAAATTATATCACGACTACAGCCATACTCTGAAAGCTTTTCAATTTTTTATTATTTTTTATTAACCATTCGTTCACTGCCTTATCTACTCCAGGTAAAGCTGGGTTTTTGTAATCATGCACAATCACGATCCCACCCAATACCATTTTTTTCTCAATTAGCTCCAGACTAACTTTTATTGATTCATATAAATCACCATCAAGAAAAGCAAAAGCTATTTTTTCTGGCAAATCCGCATCCTTGAGCTCATTAAACCAAGCCTTTTTAATTACTGGCACTGGTAACCCTGCTCTCAGAAATCTTTCTTTCACCTCTCGTTTAGTTACATTTAGTACCCCTTTTTGAAAATCCTGCCCCAATTCCGAAGTATCCTCCAAAGTTTTTTCGGGCAACCCCTCAAAAGAATCATAAATCCACAGACGCTTTCCTGAATCCCTCACCACATCTGCAATTAGAAGCGAGGTGTCACCTTTGTAACACCCCAGCTCCACATAGTCACCATTAGTTTTTAGGCAATCTTTCGCAAGTTCTAAAATTTTGCTCGTTTCAAGTTCTGAAACCTGATCATTCTTCCACGGCATCCAGCAGTTCCCCTGCTTTCTTAATCATATAAGCCGCTTCGTTAGTTGGAATGATATAAATCGGCTTTGAACCTTCTTCAGCCGCATTCGCATAACCTTTAGATTTATCAAGCGCTACGTCGTTTTTAATCTTAAAGCCCATAAATTCTAATTTCGAAATTATCGCGCCTCTCACCGGAATCGATCGCTCGCCAATCGTTGCCGTAAACACAATCGCATCAATTCCGCCCATTTTCGCTGCAAACTCACCGATTTTGCCTGCTACTCCATCAATAAACAAATTAAACGCCTTTACTGCTTCCGTTTTGCCCTCTTCGGCCCCAGCAATCACCTCACGCATATCATTCGACCCTGCCATTGCCTGCAAACCCGACTGCTTGTTCATTAATTTAATCGCTTCTGCCGCACCTAATTTCTCACCAAGCAGAGCCCCAATCGTCGGATCAATCGAACCAGTCCTTGTTGATGACATCAACCCTTCAAGTGGTGTTTCACCCATTGAAGTATAAGCTGGCTTACCATCAACCAAAGCCGTCACTGAACAACCTGAACCCAAATGGCATACTACCATCTTCTTTTCAAGTAGCCCAAGCTCTGGAATCCGTCCCATCATGTACCCATAAGATGCACCATGCGCACCCCAGCGCCCCAAGTCAAACTCATCAATTATTTCTTTCGGCAAAGCATATTCAGTATCTTTACGCGAATCAGCAGTCAAAGCCTCTGAATCACTCATAACTAGTACTGGTACACCTTCAAAAGTCTCGCGCGCATTTCTAATTCCACGCTCAGTACCAGGTACATGCAAAGGATTCGTTACCTGCACCTTTTCGAGCTCCTTCATTGTCTCATCATCTACAATATGGTTCGCTGAGAAATATTTCCCCGCCGCTACCACTCGTACCAAAATACCATCAAGAGGATGCGCCTCATTAATGAAACCCTCTTTTTCAAAAATCGCTTTAGCCTCCTTAAAGGCAACATCGAGAGTATCCCACTTTTTATCCACTACTTCTTCTGAACCGTCTGCTCGCGTAATTGTACAAATAAATTTCTTTACGCCGTCTTCTTCAATCCCTTCAAAATAAAGTGAACATACCTCGTCTTCGCCCTCATATAGTGAAAACTTCTCGGAAGATGATCCCGAATTAAGAACTAAAAAAATCTTTGTTATGTTTGTCATAAAACTCCTTTTCCACATTATATCACATCTTCATTTCTCTGGTGAGAGCTAGTTTTTATATGAATCCGTCGCTAGCTCTCACCAGAGAGATGAAAATTTTAAATTCCAAATATATTTCTCACTCCACTTGATACCTTTGAATTAATTTGATTATTAGACCTGGCATCAACAATTTGTGCGGCAAAAGTAGATTGCAAAATACTCTGAGCTTGAGCCACCGAAAGACCAGGATTTCTTCTAAATACATAGTCGGTTATACTAGCTAGCATTGTTTGAGCCGTATCATCATCCATTAAACCTAAACTATCGCCCGTTACTTCTTCTGTCTAATCTTGTCTTAGTCCTTAATGCTCGCCTCTCTACCGCATTGTCTTTTTGATATTGTGACGTGACCAGTCTTTAAATTTTTCAGAATTGCGTATTGCACCTCGCAATCCACTCGAACCTCTTTTTCCAAGACTCCTCCCCAATGATTACCACAACCTTTTTATTTTTGCACAGAAATAAGCTCTTCCAAAAACGTATTTCAAATTCTTTACAAATATTTTTTCAAATACTCGCCAGTTGGCGTCTTCGCACGTTTTGCCAAATCTTCCGGCGTCCCCTCATCACAGACCAATCCACCTTTTAGTCCACCTTCTGGTCCCATATCAATTACCCAATCTGCTGATTTAATCACATGTAAATTATGCTCAATAATAATCATCGAATTTCCACCATCTACTAGTCTATTAAGAATCGCAAGTAATCTTTTCACATCATCCGTATGAAGACCAGTTGTTGGTTCATCCAAAATATAAAGTGTACGCCCAGTTGAACGTCTCGCTAATTCCGTTGCAAGCTTAATCCTTTGTGCTTCACCACCAGAAAATGTTGTTGCTGGTTGGCCCAATCGAATATAACCAAGCCCCACTTCCTGAATCGTCCGAAGCTTCCCTGCAATCGATGGAATGTTTGCAAAAAAATCCACAGCCTCATCAATCGTCATGTCAAGCACTTGCGAAATATCTTTACCTTTATATTTTATTTCCAAAGCCTCTAAGTTATATCGTCGTCCATGACATTTTGGACAAGTTACATACACATCTGGCAAAAAATGCATTTCAATTTTGTTTACACCATCGCCTTGACAATGTTCACATCGTCCACCCTTTACATTAAATGAAAATCTACCAGCTTTATAACCTCTAATTTCAGCTTCGGGTTGTCCTGCAAATAATTCCCGAATTTGTGTAAATACTCCCGTATAAGTAGCCACATTTGATCTCGGCGTTCGCCCAATCGGCGACTGATCAATCACGATTGCTTTATTGATATTTTCAATTCCATCAATTCGCTCATGCGTACCAGATACTGTTTGCGCCCGATGAAGTCGCGCCAATAACTCGTTTGCCAAAATCGAATTTACCAAAGTTGATTTTCCCGAACCTGATACGCCCGACACTACCGTCATCACTCCGAGTGGAAAATGCACGTCGATATTTTTCAAATTATTCTCACGCGCCCCCACCACAACAAGTTCTTGACCTCGTTTTGCTTTACGACGCTTCTTTGGTGTCGGAATCGTCATTTTACCAGACAAATATTTACCCGTAATCGAATTCGGATTTTTTGCCAATTCTTCTGGCGTTCCTGCCGCCACCAAACGCCCACCATTAAGCCCTGCCCCCGGCCCAATATCAATAATATAATCCGACGCCCTCATCGTGTCCTCATCATGTTCCACCACTAACACTGTATTCTTTAAATCACGTAAATGTTTTAACGTTGCAATCAACTTATCGTTATCGCGTTGATGCAAGCCAATCGATGGCTCATCTAATACATAAAGCACCCCCTGCAAACCTGACCCAATTTGTGTCGCCAGCCGTATTCGCTGCGCTTCGCCACCCGACAAGGTATTCGCCGCCCGACCAAGCTCAAGATATCCAAGCCCCACATCTTGCATAAATTTCACTCGCTCGCGAATTTCTTTTAAAATCGGTTTTGCAATCAATTCTTCTGCTTCCGTAAAACCCAGATCTTGGTTCAAGATCTCAAGTGTCG
>CAMPBO010000020.1 GCA_946638615.1 uncultured Candidatus Saccharibacteria bacterium
ATTTCTCCATTCGATTTTAAGTCGAACGCGTATACCAATTCCGCCACTCGGGCACCTTCTTATTATATCACATTATCTAAAAAATGTATTGCTTCCTCCGCCGCTATAGCCCCATCTGCTGCCGCTGTTACCAATTGTCGTGTATTTTTAGTCCGACAATCGCCAGCTACAAATATCCCCGAACAAGACGTTATACAATCTTCCCCTGCCACTACATAACCATTCTTATCTAAGTTTACAAGTCCTGCAAATTTTTTAGTTGCTGGTACTCGCCCAATTGCTACAAATACTGCTTCAGCATCCTTAGGGATTGGGTCATCGTGATGAATATGATAAACCTTTGAAGCTATATTTTTTAAATACTCCGTTTCATGTTTGGCAGTATTACCACTACCCACTACAACTACTGGTCTACCTTTATAAAGTGCTCCGTCACAAGTCGCACAATAAGAAATCGGTCGCTTACCCACATCGTCAGTCTGTTTTTTACTAAGTTTGCGTGGTTCTGCCCCCACAGCAAGAATTACAACTTTAGTTTCATATTCATCATCTTCAGTTATCACTTTAAATCCTTTTGCCAACTTTTCAATTTTTTCTACATCCTCAAATTCTATTTTTGCGCCCAGTTCCATTGCTTGTTTGTAAACTTTTTGCATAAGCTCTGCACCTGATACTCTAAAATCGCCTGGCCAATTTTCAATATTTATCGTATTAATAATCTGCCCACCCTGCACTACGCTTTCTAGCACTAACACTGATTTCCCTGCTCGACTCGCATAAATCGCCGCCGAAAGCCCTGCCATTCCAGCACCCACTATAATCACATCATAATTCATTTAAACCTCCACCAGTTTTTCTAGCTTCTTTAATGATTGTACACCTTCTGCTCGACCTATCTCTTCACCATCCTTAAGTACCACCAAACACGGTATTGTAGTTACGCAATACTCATCCGTCAGCTTCTCTTCTTCGTCAATATTTATTGTTGTTACTTTAATTTCTGGATGTGCTTTTTTAAATTCCTCCACTATTGGTTTCATCATTTGACACGGTCCACACCAATCCGCATAAAAATCAAATATTTCCATCATAAAAGCTCCTTTATTTTATCTTCAAAATCTCTCGGTTCGTCCGTTGGCCCAAATCGGTAAACCACTTCTCCATCTCGATTTATCACAAATTTAGTAAAATTCCATTTAATAAATCCAGTTTCTTTTGATATGCCTGGTATTTTTGAAATAGCCTTCATTGCTAATTTATTTTTTACACCTTTAGGCTCCGAATCTTCAGGAATTTCTTTCTTTAAATATGTCCAAATTGGCTCAACCTTATCTCCATTTACCTCAACTTTCGCCAACTGATCAAATGTAGTTTTATATTTTGCAGTACAAAATTCATGAATTTCATCATCCGTACCTGGTGCCTGATGACCAAATTGATTACATGGAAAATCCAAAATTTCCAATCCATCTTTATGGTATTTTTGATACAAATTTTCTAAACCTTCATATTGCGGCGTAAAACCACAGCCCGTAGCAGTATTAACAATCAAAATCACTTTACCTTTTAATGTAGATAAATCTATCGTTTTACCATCGCGCTTTTTTACTTTAAAATCATATATCGTAGTCATTTTTATCCTTTCTTTCCTCATTATCTATCAATTTTTTTATTTTTACAACAATATTCTTGCAATATCAAAAAAAATATAATATAATCACATTGCAACATCTAACAACAAAAGTCGATTGCACATACGCCTTATCATTTGCTCGAAGAGAGAAACGACACCGTAAGGAATCTAGCTTTTCGAGTAAAAACAATTGATTGAACGGTTAGATGTTGCACCCCTTGCGGTGCCATTTTTCTTTTACGGCAAAAATAATCTGAAATTCAAGTACTCCCTAAGATTTAATACTATTAAACTTTATTGATTACTGGAATCACAATTGGCGTATGTCCAGTCGCGTCAAAAAGAATATGCGTAATATCTTCTTTGATTTCTTCTTTTAAGATTTTCATTTCGGGATCAGTCGAAATCGATTTATCTGTTTTTTGGCGAAGATAATGTCGGATTTTTCCAATTAATTCTTCGGAATTATCAAGATAAATAAACGCTCTCGATACAATATCTGGAGTTTTCATTAAATGCCCAGTTTTTTTGTTTAAAGTTAGTATTATCACAAAAATTCCTTCGCGTGAAATATGAATTCTATCTTTTACTACCGCTTCATGCACTGGCTGGTCCGCATCGTCATACAGTTTATTACCTACATGGATTCGTCCAATCTTCCGAATTTTTTTATCCTTCGTGAATTCCGTAATATCACCATCGTCGCAAAGTAAGATTCTTTCGCGTGGGATTCCTAAAACATTTTCAGCCATTTCGGCATTATGCTCTAGCATATAGAATTCTCCGTGATAAGGCATATAATTTGTCGGGTTAAGCCTTGTCACAAATTCTACATGATCTTCATAATAAGCATGCCCAGACAAATGCAACGGGCCAATATTAGTCAGATGTGTTTTACCGTTCTGGATTACTTGTGCCCCTTCGCGAAGCAAGCCATCGACCGTTCCTACCACATGTGGTTCATTGCCAGGAATTGGATTTGATGAAAAAACAATTGTATCTGTAGACTTAATTTTGATAAATTTATGTGCGCCAGTTACCATTCGATTAAGCACCGCGTTAAGTTCGCCCTGAGAGCCAGTACAAACAATGCAAACTTTTTCATCTGGAAGCTTTATAACATCTTCCATTTTTATAATTGTATCTTTCGGGACTTTAATCGCTTTTGCTCTAAGCGCCACTTCAACATTGTTAATCATTGAAAAACCCGAAAATGCCACCTTGCGCCCACGCGCTGCTGCTTCTTTTAAAATTAACTCAATCCTTGAAATTTGTGACGAAAAGCACGATATAATCACTCTGCCACTAGCATAATGATCCATTACTCGACCCAAATTTTCTCCCACATCATATTCCGAATGCGGATGTTTGCCTGGTGAATCTATATTAGTTGATTCGTTTAACATCAAATCAATGCCTTCTTTTGCTACAATTTCGTCAATTCTTTCATAATCTGTTTGAATCCCCATTGGATGCTCTTCGTGGCGCCAGTCACCCGAAAGATAAATTAGACCATTTGGCGTCCTCACAACAATTGCTGTGTTTCCAGGAATAGAATGTAGCGTATGTATAAATTCTACACTAAAATGTTCTGAAACCTGAATCTTTTCATGTTTAAACGGATCCACTACTTGATAATTTAAATCTGGGACTTCATCAAGTTCTGACATCTGTTTTTTTATCATTCCAAGAGTAAAATCTGTACCGTAAATTGGTGTTAAAGCATTAAATTTTGGCAACAAGTGTCGGCAAGCTCCAATATGATCAAGGTGTGCATGGGTAAATAAAATTGCTTTCACTTTATCACGATTATCCTCTAAATATTTAATATCTGGAATCATATAATTTACACCAGGATAATCCTCGCCAGCAAATAAAACTCCCATATCTATCACTATAATTTCAGATTTATATTCCAGAAGCGTCATATTTTTACCAATACCAAATTCCCCTACACCACCTATTGGTATAATTCGTACAGCTTCTGGATCTGGTCGCATAGTTTTTAATTTTGCATTCGTAATCTGTTCACCATTATAACCGTTATAACGAGATTTATTCACTGGTATACCAATAATATGCTGGGTTGCCTGAGCATTCACATCCTGGGAAAGCATTCTTTGGTGATGAACCATGTCTCCTTTTTTGGTTGATACAGATAAATTCACCTTGCGTTTTTCTGCTTCAATTTTAGCCTTAGTTTTTGTTGGAGAAATTTTTTGCGGCTTTTTTACCGTCTTTTTGGCTGTATTTTTAGTCTTCTTTATCAATTTTTCATCTTTCCCACCTGGCTTAAAATTAGAATTAAAATTTCGATTTTGATTCATTTCAAATTGTTTTTTGATATCAGGCAATCTCTCCGCCCTAGATTTTAAAAGCCTCGCCCGACGCTCTTCTTCTTTTAAATTCATAATTTCCTTTTTTATTACAAGTAAACTTAAGTATCTCCATTATAGCAAACCTATTGACTTTTGGCAAGCGATTTGCTATAATTAAGATATACAGATTTGACCGACTCTTGAGATAGAGCCGGTTTTTAGTTATATATGTAATATAACAGAAAGGAATAAATGGAAAATCTAGACCTAAAACAGATGTCTGCTATGGTTGATATTATAGCCGAAGAAAAAGGTTTACCAAAAGACGCTGTTTTGAACGTAATCGAACAAGCTATTGCGGCTGCTTGGCGTAAAGACAATGGCGATCGCGAAATGAATGTCCGCGCTGTTTTAAATACCAAAACTGGCGAAGCCGATGTTTATGTTGCACGTGAAACCATTGAGGATGGCTTAGCTTATAATCCATCTACCGAAATACCTCTGGCTGAAGCCGGCAAGAACGCCAAACTCGGCGATATCGTCGAAGAGAAATTTAAAGTCACCTCTTTTGGTCGTGTAGCTGCTCAAACAGCAAAACAAGTGGTCGTTCAACGCTTACGCGAAGCAGAAAACGATGCAGTTTTGTCTGCTTTTGAAGATAAAATTGGCACCGTTGTCACTGGGACGGTTTCTCGCGTTGAACCTAAACTCGTACGCATCGATCTTGGTCGAGCAAATGGCATTATGCCTAGAAGTGAACAAATTGACGGCGAATTCTATACCGTAGGAAGTCGCATTAAAGTATATATTAAAAACATCGAACGAAATGATCGTGGTGCACAGCTAATCCTTTCTCGTGGCTCTGCAGAATTTGTTGAGTGCCTCTTCCGTCAAGAAGTTCCAGAAATCGAAAATGGCACTGTTGAAATTCGTGGTATCGCCCGTGAAGCTGGTCGTCGCACTAAAATTGCCGTTATGTCCACCGTTCCTGGTGTTGACCCCGTCGGCACCTTCGTCGGTGGCCGTGGTATTCGCGTGCAGGCTGTTATGAATGAGATAGGTGATAAAGAAAAAATCGATATCGTAAACTGGAGCGATAACGCCTCTGAATATATTCGTGAAGCCTTAAGTCCAGCTGAAGCAATCAAAGTTGAAATCGACGGCAAAAAAGCCAAAGTTTACGTCGCTGAAGACCAACAATCTATTGCCATTGGCAAACAGGGTCAAAATGTTCGACTCGCATCTAAACTCACAGGGTACGATATTGATATAATTCTTCAAAAATCTACTCCTAAGAAAAAGAAACAGAACGTCGAAGATTCTCTTCTTTCTGCTATTGAAGAGGCATCAGAATAACAAATATCTATTCAAAAACCCTCATTTAAATGAGGGTTTTTGAATAATCAAAGTTTATTAGAAAACACAAGAAAAAACCATTCGCTTTCACGAATGGTTTTTTATAATTTGGCACCTTCCTAGTTTCCCGCATTAGCAGTATAATCGGCGCGACTGGGCTTGACTTCTGTGTTCGGAATGGGAACAGGTATTTCCCCAGCGCTATGGGCACCAAATTGTAATAGTAGCGTCAACACTATTATTACTATTGATGTCCATAAGGTTAGTCAAAGATTTTAATGACGCTTCGGTGTCGAGCACCGATTGCTAGTTAAGTCTTCCATGTTCTCGATGCGACAATCGTCTTATCGAAAACATGGAACATAAAAAGGCGATGGACCTATTAGTACTTCTCAGCTCCACATGTTACCATGCTTCCACTTAAAGCCTATTAACCAGATCTTCTTTCTGGAGTCTCCTAGGGAATCCTTATCTTGGAGTGGGCTTCGCGCTTAATA
>CAMPBO010000021.1 GCA_946638615.1 uncultured Candidatus Saccharibacteria bacterium
AATAATGTTAATCTTGTAGCCATTATAAAATACTGCGGTTTGCTTAGCGGTGATCGTAATGCCGCGCTCGTGCTCTTGATCCATACTGTCCATAATCAAGGTCTGTGACATTTCCGCTTGGTTATCACGGAAAGTATGGGATTGCTTTAAAAGACCGTCCACCAATGTGGTTTTACCATGGTCAACATGAGCAATAATAGCAATATTTCTGATTTTTTCTGGATTCATAGATTATAATTATACATCAAAAACGCGCCTTTTGCAAGGCGCGCTTAAGTTTACTCTACTAGTGTACTATTTGCTTTTTTTAGTCCCTTTGGTAGTTTCTTTAACTACTGCTTCTTTTGCCTCTTTTGCTGTTTCACCAAGCTTCTTGGAAAGAGCCTTGAGATTAGACTTGAATACAAGTGTATTAATAGCAGATGTAGCACCAAATACGAGCAGGCTAGCGCCGAGAACAATCATGACTGAAATCGAACCACCCCATGGGTTTACAATTAGAAGGATACCCGCAATAAGAGAAATGAGTGCCATTAATACGGAGCAAAACGCTGAACTACCAGATAGAGCAGTAGTGAAGCGTAGCGAACTTAGAGCCATAATGATAAACCATGCACCAAGAATAATGGTGAAGATATTGATGGCGGCTGGACGAGTTGCAAAGATGATGCCAATAACAACAAATATTGCTGCAATAGCTGTTGCGCCAAAATGTGGTGCATCTTTTCGTCTAGTCAATTCATTAGTAAAGATAAAGATACCTGCAGCAAAGGCAATGATAGCGATAATCCAGCGAAAGACATCGAGCGCCCCTACTGGAAAGATTAGAAAAAGTACACCCAAAACTACAGCAATTACCGAGCTTGCAATGGACGCGTTCAGGATATTTTTGATTGTGTTTTGCATAAAATCTCCTATTTAATAATTAATTTTATTTTACCATACTAATTATTTTTTTCGCAGTTGTCTTGGCAATCGGTATCAACTGACTGGCTAGATTCAGAATTTTTTGCTGCAGCAGCATCCTGAACTTTATAGCTGCCAGCTAGTGCAAACATAGTTAGTGTCGTAATAAAAGCGGTCGCAGCGACACAGATAATAGCCACTGTTAAACCACAGAAAAAGCGGTTTGGTGGAGTACAGGCTTTTTTGGAGGTCCTGTTAGTTTTTCTGCCGGTAGTTGTTCGCTTTCGACTGGCGGCAGACTTTGTTGATTTTCTCGTAGATTTCTTTGTAGTGCTCATGGTTACATTATAGCATAGACAGTTTGCAAAAGTAAATTACTAGCATAAAAAAGTATGCATTCTTTGGTGTAATATTAGTAGTAAAAGGAGTCCCCGAGCATGAATAAAATGTCTATCAGATTCTATAAAGACCGCGAAGTCCGTGCTGTTTGGGATGATGAAACTAATAAATGGTGGTTTTATCTGCGTAGGCCTTGTTATAACATTTAATAACCTGTAATTATATGTTATAATCGACCTATGAAACAGTTGATTTCGGTGGTAATACCGGTTTTTAATGAGGCGGCTGGGATTCAGAGTTTTTTGAAAAAAGAATTAATCCCTACGCTAAAGAATCTTAAAGAAAATACTGAAATTATCATAGTAGATGATGGCTCTACGGACAAATCATTAGAAATAGTCAAGAACTATACATTTCCACGCCGAATAACAGTAAGGATAGTGGCTTTAATGAAAAACTTTGGTAAAGAACTTGCTCTAACGGCTGGTTTAAGAGAAGCTGAAGGCGATGCAGTAATAATGATAGATGCTGACGGTCAACACCCAGCCGAAGAAATACCTAGAATGATTGAAAAGTGGCACAAAGGAGCCAAAATTGTTACCGCTATTCGAAGCTCAAATACTACTAAACACAAATTAGGCTCACGACTATACTATATTTTGATGCATAAAGCCGGTGATAAAAACCTCATTGAGGGAGAAATGGACTTTAGATTATTAGATCGAGAAGTAGTAGCTGATTTTAATCAATTCACTGAGCATAATAGATTAACGCGTGGATTAATTAATTGGTTAGGCTATCCTCAGGAATATATTAAAGTCCAAACTAAAGACCGCATTAATGGGGCGCCAACTTATGGTATTAAAAAACTTGCGACACTTGCTGGCGATAGTATGGTATCAGCTTCACGTACGCCACTAATCATATTCGGATACATCGGTTTATTCATTATGGCAATTACATTTGTCCCAGGCTTGTTCCAATTAATACAGGAATATATCCTGGGCGATCCCTTAAAGTTAGGGTGGGGCGGTGGAGTGGCGGTAAGTTTATTTGTGGCGTTTTTGGTGGGATTAGTATTAATTTCGCAGGCCATGACGGCGTTATATGTTTCACAAATCCACGCTGAAGCTAAAAATCGCCCGCTTTATGTAATCAATAAAACAAAATCCGTTGGACTCAAAAATGGGAAAAAGTAAGATATTGCTTAGTTTCGATATCGAAGAATTCGATTTACCTCGCGAAAAAGGTAAAGAGATTTCGCTAGATGAGGGAGTAAAAATTTCAGGTGTAGGTACGGAAAGAATCTTAAAAATACTGGCTCGTCATCAAGTTAAAGCGACTTTTTTTGTTACGGGAAATTTTGCTAGGACCAATCCGGAGCTAGTTAGGAAAATCAAAAAAACTGGACACGAAATCGCTTGCCACGGAGTGGACCATTTTTGTCCGAAAACAACCGATCCGGAAGAATCCAAGAGAATTGTCGAAAAAGCTGCTGGAGTAAAGGTAAGTGGCTACCGTCAGCCGCGGATGTTTAAAATAAGCTATCAAGAATTAAAACGCCAAGGTTACCTATACGATTCTAGCGTTAATCCAGCTTTTATTCCTGGACGATATAATAATTCTAAAGTACCAAGACATACTTTTGTTAAATCTGGCATAATTGAAGTTCCCGCCTCGGTAGCAACTTTTATGCGTATCCCTATGTTTTGGTTAGCTTTACATATATTTCCCAAACGCCTTTATTATAGTCTAGTAAAATCAGTCATAAAAAGGCAGGGTTATTTTACGACTTATTTACACCCATGGGAGTTTACTGATTTTGGTGGTTTTAAAGTACCTTGGTATATTGCTAGAAACAGTGGCGATAAATTAGCTCAGCGACTAGATTGGCTAATCCAAAAATTAAAGAACGATGAAACCGAATTTATAACCTATAATGATTATGCAAAGGAGTGGCAAGATGAAAACCAAAAAACAGAGTAAAAAGCAGACCACAAAGCAAAGCATCCGAGCTTCTGCAACAAAGCTTCGTAATTTTGTCCACAATAATCGTTATTTATTGAAACCTTTTGTTGTAATTTTTTCGATTTATTTAGTAGCAATCTCAGCTATTCTACTAGCGGGCGTGCATTATGCTGACGATATCGCTCGTACCAGCTATGGCTATGCTGCCTGGTCAAGTTTTAGCCGGTATCTCAGCACAATTTTCTCGCATGGATTGCATGCCGATAATTACTTATCCAATATTGCACCTTTACCACAAATTATTGCAGTGGGATTTTTAGCCATAGCTAGCATAATAGTAGTTTGTCTAATCTCAGGAAAAGAAGTATTTAAAGAAAAATGGACGAAATGGATTTGGCGAGTAATCGCAGTTACGCCCTTAGGACTTTGCCCCTACTTTCTAGAATGTCTTTCATATCAGTACGATGCTCCCTATATGGCTCTCTCAATTCTATTCGCAGTCTTTCCACTAATTTTTCGCAAAAAATCACGTAGCCTCTATATAATCATGGTGGTGATTAGTTTGTGGGGAATGTGTATGACTTATCAAGCTTCAGCAGGGATTTTTTTGATATTAATGCTGTTTTTGGGGTTAAAAGAATGGAACGAGGGCGGGAAAAAGAGTTGGCAAGAAAGTCTAAAATTTTTAGTCTGGTCGAGCGCTGGATTTTTATTAAGCATGCTAGTCTTTTCAAAATTATTTATGACGCCATTAAAAACTTATGTATCAAACGATATGCCAGATCTAAATGTCTTCTTTGCGGAATTCGTAAAACACCTAGATCAATATTTCAACTTAGTGGTAACAGATTTTAAGCTATTGTGGCTGGTATTGATGGGGGTTATTGGATTTTGTTTTGTATTGTTGTTTGTTATCCGTAGCAAGCGAAACAGAATCACTGCTACGTTTGTAGCAGTTGTGGGGTTGGCTTTGATGCTGGTTATGGTTTATGCGCCCTATTCGGCACTCGCTAAGCCGCTATACGCAACTAGGGCGATGTATGCAATCGGCTCTTTAATTGCGGTAGTGGGAGTATATATTGTTTCAGGGCGTAGTTGGCAAAAAATAGCCACGGTGCCAGTTTTTGTGCTGGCTTGGTGTTTCTTCGTGTTTGCTTTTACCTATGGGAACGCCTTAAAAGAACAAGACGAATATCGTAATATGCAGGTAAATATGGTGACTGGTGATTTGAATGAGTTGTTGCCGGAATTAGGTGGTAATACTAAGAATCTACAGGTTAGTGGACAAATTGGCTACACACCAGTGATTACTCATATGCCAAATGATAATTACTATATTATTCATCGTTTGATTAAATCATCTTTTGGTCGCAATGTGCCATGGATGGCGTATCGGTTGACGGAGGATCCGATGCTTCCAGGTATATCTTACGATCCAAAACTTAATTTGCAAGATAAAAGTCTACCAACTTTGAAAGATACAGTTTTCTATACTATAAGAGGCGACGATCGTAATATCTTAGTTGAATTCAAAGGCGAGCAAATGGAAGTCGACTTCTAGGTTGTTCATTCATGATTTTTTCAAATTCAAACATTCCGCCTTCTTTTTCGAAATCGTGATTTGTTTGCTCGTCACTAGGCTCTTCGTGCTCGAAATAGCGAACGATTTTGAATTTTTCAATCTTCATTATATTAAGATAAAAATAAAGACCCGCTGGGTCTTATTTTTATATTGGTGAGCCGGGAGGGGCT
>CAMPBO010000022.1 GCA_946638615.1 uncultured Candidatus Saccharibacteria bacterium
TTTAATGCCAGCTTATTACGGCTGCGAAACCTATATCTGTAGCAGTCTTAAACGATTCACTAAAGCTATGCAAGAAATTCACCCAGAAACAATTTTCTTAGTCCCTGCCTTCGTCGAAGCCTTTTACCGTCAAATCTGGAGAAGCGCAAGAAAAAATCACAAAGAAAAACTTCTCAAAACAATTCTTGGTGCGTCACAAAAGCTAAACCTCATCGGTATCGATCTGCGTCGCATTTTTGCTAAAAAAGTTCTTAGAGAATTTGGCGGGGAATTACACCACATCATCTGTGGTGGAGCTATTCTTGACCCCTTTTACGTTAAATGGTTCCGCAAAATTGGTATCGACATTCTAAATGGTTATGGCATCACCGAATGCTCTCCCGTCTTATCTGTCAATCGCAACAAATATTATAAAGATGGTAGCGTTGGTGTAGCCTGTCGTGATGTAGATATTAAAATTATTAATGGAGAAATTTGCGCCAAGGGAGATATTGTAATGCTTGGTTATTATGAAAACGGCAAAATCATCCCCGAAAAAGGCTACTTTCACACTGGCGATCTTGGCTATATCGACAAAGAAGGATTTATCTTTATCACTGGCCGCATTAAAAATACAATCATTTTGAGCAATGGCGAAAACGTCAGCCCAGAATCAATCGAGTCAGAATTTAGAAAATTTAAGGGAGTTCGGGAAGTAATCGCCTATAGTGAACACGAAGAAATAAAAGTAATGATTTACCCAGAAGAAGACCGCGTCGGCGATCAAACTTATTTTGATTCTCTTAGAAACCGCTACAATCTCGGCAAGCCAGCTAGCCACAAGATAGGCGAGATTACCCTTCGTACTACTGAGTTTCCTAAAAACAGTGCCGCCAAAATAATCCGCTCCAAGATATTTGAGTAAAAGTATATGCGGCTTTACTCATTTTCATCCTAAGTTGTGATATAATATTTTTATGAAACAAGAAGTTATTGATTTGATTTCTAAAACGTTAGAAATCAATCCAAATGATCTAAAGAGTGATACCGATCTTGCACGCGATCTTGATATCGAGTCAATCGATTTGGTTGATTTAGTTACAGCTTTTGAAGATAAATACAACTTTGAAATTCCAGACAATGAACTCAAAAATCTCCAAACCGTAGGCGATATTGTAGCCTATGTTGAAAAACATCAAAAATAATATTATAATAAAAGCATGGATCAAAAAACCGGTGGGCCTTCTTCTGCCAAAACAAATCGCGAAACCGCTGCCGAAATAGCACGGAAAAAGGTTTTGGCTGCCTACGGTTCAAAACGCATCAAAACTGCTAAAGGCCTAGGTGAAGCTGCGGGCAATCTCACAGCAGGCACCTTTAAACATGCCACCGCCAAAGCAAATCAATCAAAAAAGAATCCTGAAGAATGGAAAAAATATCACTCAGCTTGGCAAAATTATTACCAAAAATACTACAACGATTATTACTCTAAGGCAGCGAAGCAATATCTTGCTGATGAAAAAATAAAATCCGACCGCGAAGTTGCCAACGAAAAGCTAAAATTAAAACGTAGTATCGAAGATGCAAAACGCAACGCAGACCCAGACAACCCAGTCGCCGGAGCCATGGCTGCCAATATGGATGAAGAAAACCAGGGAATCGTCCACGATCTCAGGAAAACAATTAGAAAACACGCTAAAATCGAAGCAAAAAAAGTTAAAAAGAGCCGCAAATTTATCCCAATTCTTGCCGGTATTATCGCCGTTCTTTTGATACTATTTGCTCAATACAATCGTCTAATTTTTGCACCAATCATGGCTTATGTTTCTCCTGGAAATTCTGAGGATAACGGTATTACCGCTCTAGACCCAACTGTTGCAACCGCAGTTGGTCCAGATAATCGCCTAATGATCCCAAAAATCAATGTAGATGTACCGATTAATTTTGGAATTCCAAATGATACGAACTCCATCAACGCCGCCATGGAAAAGGGCGTTGCTCAATTTTCAATTCCTGGTGCTAGCGCTATGCCTGGCGAAATTGGCAACCTTGTTATTACAGGCCATTCTGCCGGCGATATTTACAGTAATAACCAATACAAATTTATCTTTTCTGGTCTGGAAAGACTAACTCAAGGTGATCTCATTTATATTGATTATCAAGGTGTTCGCTATACTTATTCTGTCACAGGCATGGAGACCGTCGAACCAAGCAATGTCGGTGCTTTAGTTTATGAAACCGATAAACCAATGCTTACCTTAGTTACTTGCACACCTCTCGGAACCTCTCGCTACCGCCTACTAGTTAGCGCCGAGCAAGTTAATCCATCACCAACAGGTGCCGCCCAACAAGATCATACCAGCGACGCTGGTAACGGCTCCGAGGCAATGCCTCAAAACGAACCAACTTTCTTTGAAAGAATTTGGAACTGGCTAACAGGGAATAACCATTAAACCGGTTTAGATATTTAATCCAATATTTGTTCTCTATTTATATTTGCTTTACCAGCATCATCGACTGCTAAATAATATAGCCACTTGTTATTCTTTGTGATAATAGCTTGCCCAGTAGCTTTTGTTAGTTCACGACGATTCGTATTATCAAAATCACAAACGATTAAATTACCATCATGAATCGTGCCAATTAAGTATAGGTCGAGGAAGAACATTTGTTCACCCTCCAAAGTGTATTGATGCAATTTACTTAGCTCGGCATCAAACACCGAAAGCTTAGACCCATCCCTTGCAATTAGAAACTCTCCAGCACCATCCACCTCAAATTTTGTCGGTGTAATGTCTAAATCACTTTCAAAAATCAAATCCATATCATTTAATGTTCTTTCATCGTTCGGATATTCGCCCTTATAAACATAGAGTTTATTATCTACAACAAAACTGACATATTTTTTACTCAAATATTCTGAAAGTGCAATTTTTACATTTTGAGGAGTATCAAACTGGGTTATTTCCAGATCTTTCTCGCCCTCACGATACATCATTACCTTATTATCCACCGTCAAATACATCAAGGTGTCGCCTTCAAAAGCATAATCTTTAACACTACTAGCCATCACTTGGGAAATTACTTTATCACCGGTCACGATCTCCCTAAGATTTCCATTCTCCGTTACATATAATCTCTCGCCACCACCATTAGCAAACTGTACGTCATCAAAATCTGTATCAAACTGTTTCGTCAAATTAACATCTAACTCCAAATCTTTCACGTAAACCAAGATCCATTCAGTTTTATTTTCGGCATTGTGTGTTTTTACTAAGACCTTGTCATTATTTAAGTTCCATTCCACATCATCAATTGTCAAGCCGCTTAGCTGGCCGGACATGTCTAACTTCTTATCGATTGCATCGTCACCCCTAATATCTAGCCAATTCCATTCAGTGCTACCTTTTGTCGCATAGAGAATAGAATCGTGATTTGGCGCTGGCTCAAAAAACTCTAAACCTTCACTATATTCACGCACATTTTCTACCTCCCTATTTTGCAAAAACAACCTAGGATAATCCATCTTGTAAACCACGCCGGGCTCAATCTGGATAGTCTTACCCCAACTATCATAATTGTCTCTTGTAAGTTCTACATAATGCTCGCCTGGCTCCATCATCCTGCTGGCATTAGTACGAGGAATAATTGTATTACCATCTATTGTAATTGAAGCCCCTGACGGCATGCTATGGATCTGGGCAATACCTTGTTGACCCACTTCACCATCCTTATTGATATTGTAGCCCATAGCAATAAAAGTTAAGAGAATCACTACCGCAACCAACGCAATCACCATTACCGTGTCGGTAATCGCGACTTTAACAGCGCGGGCACGCTTTTTTCTTTCACGTTCCATAGGTTTAATTATACTATAATTACCCAGAAAATAAAGATTATGATAATTTTTCCAAAAAAGATATTGTGTTTTCGACAAACTCCGGTTATAATTGATATTAGTTTATTTGTGGAGAGTAATACGAATGACCAAGATAACAATTTCTGACTCTAGTAGTCCAAAAAAGTCTGGAAAAGGCCATTCTTCTGCTACGAAAAATTCTTCTACCAAATCCAAAAAACCACGCAAAATTAGCATTAACTCTGCCGAAACAAAGAAATCTCCTGCTAAATCATCTACCAATAAAAAAACTGCACCTGCTAAATCCGCTCCCCGTAAAATTAATGTTTCCGCTAAATCATCAGTTAAAAAAGAACAGTCAAAAGCCAGCCCAAAGTCAACCAAAAAAATATCTGTTGGTGCTGTTTCCAGTATTTCAACTCATAACACAGTTCAAAAATCTACCACTCTTTCTCGCCGCTATGTAAAGCCGCCAAAAGCAGCAAAAGCTCCTGTAAAAACAGCAGCCGCTATGCCTGCACCAGCTCCTGCACCTACACCTACGCCAGCACCTACACCCGCACCAGCTCCTACACCTGCGCCTGCGCCAGCTCCTACACCTGCGCCTACACCTGCGCCTGCGCCAAAGATCGATAAGAAAACCGCAAAGAAGGATGCAAAAAAGGCCCGTCTTGCTGAAAAACG
>CAMPBO010000023.1 GCA_946638615.1 uncultured Candidatus Saccharibacteria bacterium
GTCGATTTCGGGGTATTTGGTGTAGAGTTCGAGTGCATGGGCTTTATCCCTAATGTCGCCATTGATGATGAGTTTAGTCTCGGGGCTGATTTTGTTTTTAAGTTTAATGATTTCGGGGATAAGTTCGTAGTGGGCGGGAACTTTGCTCATTTCTTTGCGGGTTCTTAAGTGAACGGTGAGGGCGGCTGGATGTTCAGCGAGTAGGGTAGGGAGCCAAGTTTTGTACTCTTCAGGGTCGGACCAGCCGAGACGGGTTTTGATGGAAACGGGAAGATTAGTGGAATTAACGGCGTTTTTGAAGCATTTTATGGCGAGGTCGGGAGTCTTAATCATAGCTGCTCCGCCACCAGCCTTATTGACATGCTTATCGGGGCAGCCAAAATTAAGATCGACGCCAGAAAAACCAAGATTATCAAGTACTGTGGCACAATCCGAAAAATGTTCAGGATTTTTGCCCCAAATTTGGGCAATGATAGGTGAATCGGTGGAGGCAATTTTGAGACGTTCGAGGGCATTTAGACGGCCTTTTTCGGAGGCATAAGATGAGACGTTGGTGAATTCGGTGAAAAATAAATCTGGGCGACCAGCTTTAGCCACGACTTGACGGAACAAAATATCGGTTACACCTTCCATGGGCGCGAGAATTAAAAAAGGCTGTGGCAATTTGTCCCAAATATTCATTTTGATATTATAACACTTTTTGTGATATAATTAAACTACTCATGCTAAACTTCGGTCCCTGGTAATGAGAAAAGTTTAAGGTTGCGGTTATCGTCATTTATGGCCGTAACTATGAGCCGAATAACTAGGCTCGCATAGATGACTTCTATCAATTAATTTTAGGAGTCTTTATGAAAAACTTTAACAAAAATAATCAAGAGCGTGTCGAAGTAATGGCACTTTTCGGTTACGAGATGACGCCTTGTCAGCCTCTTTCTTTTCGGCGACAAGGAGAGAACGAAACCGAGGTAACGGAACTGCTCCGAACTCAAATTAAGTTCGCGGGTGGGGTGGCGTTACATATCTTCGATGTGCTCGTTGGTCGGGAAAGGATGACTTTAGAGTTTAACTCTAGCAATCTTGCCTGGCATCTCACACAATAGAAAGGGCCCCTTTGAGGGGCTTTTCTATTTTTTATGGTATAATTCTTGAAAAGGAGGTAAGTTGGATAAGGGCGAGAAAATAAATACAGGAAACGGTGGTAGAAATTGGTCTGATTTTCCAGAATTTAATCCTAATGCAGCAGAAGCACTTTGTGAAGAGACTGAAAAACCAGTCGAGGAACGATTTTGCGTGCCCGCGAAAGAATATCCGATTTTTGCGAGACAAGGCGGGGTTAGACTAAATCCTAACACAGGGAAATTTGAAAAGAAGACGCTTAGTATTAACGAAACTTTGGGTTTGATGGTGGGTAGAACCGCTGAACTGATCGCTGATATTACTGGAGAAAGTGGTAATGGGCCAGCGATGGACCACGTGATTTATCTAGACAAATCTGCTCGGCCGGTGAGTTGGATGGTAGAAGATTTTTGGGATGATTTTGCGAATAAAAAACAGCCAGAACAGACTTTTTTGGCGATTGATCGGCGAGTTTGGTTTGAATGGGCAGGAGTGAGGCTTATTTCTGGAACTGATGAATATGTGAGAGACAATAATGGTACCACAATGCATGTAGCATGTGCAGAAGATTTTGACAGGGTTTTTGAGGCGATGGATAAGGACGAAAATGAGAGACAAAGAAAACGTGAGGCTTTAGCTAGAATTCGGGCGCTTTACATAGAAGGTGGGATAATGAATGAAGACATAGAAGAAATCATGCGAACGCCGACGATTCTGGACGGGCAGAATCTGTTAATTGTAGATGAGGTTTCGCGTTCAGGAAGTACTTTGCATATTGCAAAAAGGCTATTAAAAGCGGCTATTCCAGAGTTAAAAAGTGTAGAAGGACATGTCTTTTGGTCCGATAATACTATAAAAGTTGGAGACGATAGTCAGATGGGTTTTGCTCCGGTTTGGTATCCAGAAGATAAAATGGATTGGCGGGGGCGTGGAGTAAAAGATATTAACCCTATTTACTACAAGACAAAATACCTTGATGATCCAACTCCACTCAATCGGGCGAAGAATTTTGGTTCGTTTGTTTTGGGGGAGCCTTTGGAAAACCCAGATGATGAGCCAGAACAGCCTTCCTTACATTTGAGGGAAGAAATGTATAGAATGCACGAAGAATACAAAAAAGGGCATATTCTGCCAACGGTTCCAGTTCATCCGCCAGAGAAAATGATAGAGCAACTTTGTGATTTCGGCGTTGAATTTGTGCCGGTCGAGCAAGTTGGCAAAAACCCTAGAGCTTACCCTAATTTAATTAAGAAACGAGACGCGACTTATTGATTTTTGCCACAAAAATACCCCCGCCGATTGGCGGGGGGGGGCTCTTAGGGAGCCTTTTTGGTGAAGATTCTTCGAAAGGCATCATCTGATACTGCTTCTGCAGCACATTTTGCCCCTCTTGACATTTCTTCGAGCCTTTTGGTTGTGGCACTTCTGCCACAGAAAGAGATATGTATCTCTTTCAGCTCACCCTCTTCGCCGAAGTTAAAACAGAGACAACTGTAGGTGCCATCCGTCGTCTTTACTTCGCCGAAGTACCATTGGTACCCTTCACGTCTCGTGAAACGCATTCCTCCCACAAGGACGTAATTGATCTCCTCAAGAATGCCGTTTTCTTCGTTCTTGAGGATGATCGACCGAGGAACTTTCTCTAATAAGTCTTCCTCGGTCACATCCATGGGTCCTGGGAAGACCTTGTGGGGGGTATATAAAAGGTACGGTTTTTGCATCTCCCAGCTCGAGAAGCGCAGTCTTTTTCTCACTCTCTCCATTGGAAACACCCCCTCTTGTGTTTTTTGAGAGAAAGATTGTCTTAATTGTAGCATATTTTTGGTATAAAGTCAATAGTTTTTATGGTAATTTTTGGCTTAAATGTGCTAAATGCTTAGTTGGCTTTAAAAGATGTTATAATAGGTTTATGCAAGAGCTAATAAAACGTTTGGAAAAATTACAAGATGATTTTTTGAAAGTTTATGAAAAATTGCAACTGGCGGATAAATTGAAGCAACTAGAAGAGCTAGAAAAACAAGTGGCGGAGCCAGATATTTGGAAAAACGTACAACTAGCGACCGAAAAAAATCAAGAATTAGCACGGCTTCAGGAAGAAACTCAGCCATGGGAGTTTCTTAAGACTCAGATTGAAGATTTGAATGAGTTAATTCAGATTGCAGACGAAGATTTGAAAGAAGAAATTAGTGGGCAAATTGACGGAATGGAAGACCAGCTTATAGAGTTGAAAAAAGCCTTAAGATTTCGGGGGCCGTATGATTCCAACAATGCGATTATACGAATTACGGCTGGGGCGGGTGGAACAGAGGCGATGGATTGGGCGGGGATGCTTGAGCGAATGTATTTAAGATTTTTTGAAAAGCGTGGGTTTAAAGCAATGTTGTTAGAGCGAACTGAGGGTGAAGAAGCTGGTATTAAGACCGCGGTCTATGAAGTGTCTGGTACAAATGCGTATGGATTTTTGAAATCTGAGCACGGGGTACATAGATTGGTGCGATTGTCGCCTTTTAACGCGCAAAATTTGCGTCAGACCTCTTTTGCGTTGGTGGAGGTTTTGCCAGTGATTGATTCCGATACTGAGGTGCAAATAGATGAGAAAGACTTACGTGTGGATACTTATCATTCTGGTGGCCATGGCGGGCAGGGAGTGAACACTACTAATTCGGCAGTACGAATTACGCATCTTCCAACTGGCATAGCAGTGGCAATTCAGAATGAACGAAATTTTCACCAAAACAAGGAAAAGGCTATGGAGATTCTTCGGGGTAAGTTGGTGCAGATGGCTTTGGAGCAAAATGCTGAGTCTATCGACAAACTGCGGGCGGGCGAATCGGCAGGTTGGGGCCAACAGATTAGAAATTATGTTTTGCAGCCATATCGATTAGCTAAAGACACTCGGACGGGGTATGAGACGGCGGATACAGATTCGGTTTTGGATGGTAAAATTGATGAGTTTATTGATGCATATTTGGAAAAATCCCCTGTACAAAGTTAAAAAAGTGTGCTATAATTGAAAGGTTAAATCTAGACATAAGGCAAGGTCCAGGGGTTTTATATCCTGGAAACCAACCTAAAAGTCTAGTTTTAATAGTGCAGTTTTGCTTGTTGTACAGAAGCAAAACTGTGCAGCGTCTTATAGGGACGTGTGAGCTGTAAAATACAGCGAAGAAGGATAAAAATAAAGGAAAGGAATAGGATGCAAGTCATTCTCGGCACCAAAATTGGTATGACCCAGATCATCGGT
>CAMPBO010000024.1 GCA_946638615.1 uncultured Candidatus Saccharibacteria bacterium
CACGATATCGGGATGAGCATTTTGCCAGACGCGGAAGATTTCGTCGGCAAACCCCTGGCCGATAAGGTCTATACCATTGAAATCGAAGATGATTTTTTTGTATTTTTCGAGTCCGGCCAGAACTTTCTTTGCCTGCGAACGGGAAATCCAGGCCTCGCCTAAGTCGTACAGTTTAATTGGAATAGCGGTAGTGTCTAGTGTTAAGGCTGCGTGATCAAAAGAGTATTCATGGAACAAGTCGCGGATGGATTTTTGGGAATTCTTTTCAATTTCAAAATAGACTTCTGTCCCAGCTAGGCTTTCGCTAAGCTTTGTGATTGTATAATCTGGTATGGTATTATCGACGATTAGCGCGTATTCAAAACTTTTGATGATAAAGCGGTCGGCGATTTTAGAGGTCCAAAAGATGCCCTCGCCAGAATGGTGTTTTGGATCGGAGGTATTTTTCCCCTTGACGAGTTCTTGGATGGTATAGAGAACGTCGGGATAGGACTTCTTGGCCATTAAACTATTGAAGGCTCCGATGCCGTAATCTCTAATAGTGAAAAAAACAGAGGTTTTTGACGTGTTCATATTGATGAAAACCGTCCCAGAATGTGAATGATCGATGGCGTTGTTAAGCATCTCGGTGAATGCAAAATGGAGTGAGGTCTCGGTTTGGTCCGAGAGAGATTCTAAAAACCCTGGAGATTTGCGAATTGTGTTCCAAACATTTTCTTCACTGAGTCCGTTCAAGTTGATAGTTTTGTCAAAAATGGATGAAATAATTGAGTATGAGATGTTTCTGCCTGAATGCAATTTCGCTACCTTGCCTTCTTTTTGGAGCTCTGATAGGAGATGTGCGGTATAGGTGCGGCTAGGGGTGTTGGGTTTGTCTGCAATTTCGGTAGCAGAAAGAGGTTTGTCTGATGTTTTTAAGGTGTGGTAAATCAGATCTTTTGCTTTCATATTGAACATATTAGCATATTTGTTCAAAAAATTCAAGAAATATGTTCAATTTTTTTGAACATATTTTCTAATCTGTCCAATTTTGAGGAGGTTGTTCCTTGGGTTTTCTCTGGCGAAATGCACTTAGCCTTGGCCGAGATTTCTTTAGACTGGCCTCACTTGGCCTGGTTAGTTTTCGGAAGTTTCTCTTGTGAGTTCTGCGGCTTTTAGCGCAGCGCTGGAGAGGTCTTTTTCGGTCTGAGCGCGTTTTTCGGCAAGCTCCTTTGCGAGTTCATCCTCTTCGTGGTCGTCTTTTTCGTCAAAATTGTAGCCATTGTCGTAGTTGTTGCCGTTTGCATCAACTAGGGAGTTGGTGTAATCATCTGGTAATTCTCGGTTCCACTTGGGGTTGGTCCCTGGTATAAAATTCTTTTCCATATTTCCTCCGTTTATTGAATAATAGCATTGGTTAGACGGGAGTGTCAATTTCAAAAGAGAATTTGTTAGCTGGGTTACGTATTTTCTTGCCAAAAACAGAGAGAGGTGGTATGATTCAAGCAAGAAGCCCCTTGGGCTTGGACTATTAAAAACTTGGGATTCTTCAGAGAGGGGGGAGTAGGTATGAGTGAGCTAAAGATATATCCACATTGCTACAAGATAGTAAAAAGTATAGAAAAAGGTAATATAGCGGTGGGCACTTTAGAGCACCACTATATGGTAAAAGGAGAATTGGGCGAGATTGTTTATAGTGACGTTGAGTTTAGCGGTATTGGACTGATGTGGCAACTAAGCAGTTGGAAAAGAAAGCTGACTGATGGTGATTTGGTCTATATAACGGAGTATGACAGCCCAAAGTTTATCCATAACAAGGAGCTTGAGACGGACACAAACGTAGATTATGTTTTTGTCAAATTTGAGGATTTGTTCCCTGACAAAACACTTTATCCTTTTATCACAGATAAGGGCGAAAAAGAAGCCAAAAAACAATTATTCTACTATACATTTGACGAAAAAAATCGAGATACGTATGTAGATGCAAAATCTAATATTTTTAGGAGTAGGTTTTGTCTGCAAGCCTCTGGGTTAGAGAATGTATATAGAGATAATCTAGAGGGACTTTATATTCCGTTTTTGAATACTCATTCTAGAGATGGTTTAGTGCCAATTATTAACATTTATTGGTCGATGACGTCTAAGATAATTCGGCCCCTACCAGTGATTTGTGGGGCCAGGTATGGTCGTTTGCCATCTGATGATTGTGAAAAAATAGGTTTAATTTGCAAAAACAACAAGTATATAAACGACCTAATTAAAGAATCAGAATACGAAATAGTAGAAGATTCTTTTTCGATAATGGATTTTAGAAGTAGTGAAGAAGAAAATGGTAGACAACCGTATGGTTGGGCCAGGCTGCAATGGTTACTAGATGATTATCCAGAAGAAGTGTATCAAGAGTGAAGAACCCAAGTTAAAGGGCCTATCTAGGTCCTTTTTTATCGTTTTCTGGTGATTTTTGAGACTGATTTCTTGGTGGTTTTTGGGGTGGTTTTTTTGTTAGATTTTTGGTTGGATTTTCCGTTGGTTTTTTTGGCCCATTTGGTGAGGGTGATGACTGTAAGAATTGCATAAACTATGTCGAGCGGTATCACAAGAATATTGCCAATTAACAGATTATAAATAATTATCAAAATATAGGAGGTGAGGCTACCGAGCCGAATTTTTTGCATGTCGGTAGAGATCCATTTGGGGACAAAAGAACAGATAGTGCTTAGAAATAGTACAATCGTTTGAATGCCAGCAAAATCAAAGAAAACAAAACAGTATAAAACGAAAAAGACGATGAATAGGAAGCGACATTTTTTGTGGTATTTATCCTTGATGTAGATGGTGGCTAATCGAAGAATCGTAACGATGCAGTTGATGACGCCATCGTAGGCTCTCAGGCATAGTAGCGCGATTAAAGACAATGATGAGCTGATAAAATTACCCTGTAAAATGCGCTTTTTTTCGTTGAATTTGAGGTCAAAAATGAAATCAACAAGGCCGCCAGCAAGAGAGATGATGTTTCCTAAAACTTCCATAATGGTTTAGCTTTTATTATAGCAAAGTATTGGCCTTTTGATATAATGGGGGTATGGAAGATAGTGTTTTTACAAAAATTATGAAAGGCGAGTTGCCTTGCTACAAAATTTACGAAGACGAAAAGACGTTTGTCTTTTTGGATAATTATCCAGCGATTGCTGGGCACACTTTGGTGGTGCCAAAGATTCAGGTGGACAAGTTTTATGAGTTGCCAGATGATGATTATCAGGCGATGATGGCCACAGTTAAAAAGCTGGCTCAGCGCATGGAAAAAGTGCTTGGTAAGCGTCCGATGATCAAGATTATTGGCATTGATGTGCCGCACGCGCATGTACATGTGATGCCGTTTGAGCAAGGGATCGATACTGGCGAGTTGAAGCCACCAAAACTGTCTGAAGAAGACATGAAGGCGATGCAAGAGAAGCTGGCGTTTTAGTATTTAGCGCTAGAAGATCTTACTATGTGTTATAATTATTTGAAAATAGATAGGAGTTAATATAAGTGAGCGCCATCTATGTTGTTATGCCCGCTTATAATGAGTATTATGGGGAAAATATTTGTTTCAAAGAAATATCATTTGAGCCCAGAAAGGCTGGAAATAATTCTATAAACATCCGCAAGATTGTGAAAATCGGCTGGAAGGCATTGGGAAATTTCAAAAAGTTTAAACAAGGTATGAAGAAAAGTGAAAAATAGAGTTCTTAGCCTCTATAAGAAGTATAGGGATGTAATTCCGTATCTCATATTTGGGTTTTTGACTACGGTCGTAAACGTTTTGTCATATGCGCTTTTTTCGAAGATTTTTAATCTAGGAGTTACACCTAGTACGATAATTGCTTGGTTTCTTGCTGTTTTGTTTGCCTATCTTACGAACCGAAAGTGGGTCTTTAAAAGTACAGCTCGAACGAAGAGAGAGATTGCCCGTGAGGTTGTCTCTTTTTTTGGTTGCCGATTAGCTACAGGTATCTTAGATTGGTTGATTATGGTGATATTCGTCGATGGTTTAGCGTTTAATGATATTGTGATTAAATTCCTCGCAAACATAATTGTGATAGTGCTGAATTATATAGCGAGTAAGTTTATAATTTTCCGAGCATCGAAGAAAAAGGTACCATTGAATGAGAGGAGCACGTCAATCTTGAAATGGGGGGTGTATGGGACTTTGTCCTTCTTGATTTCTATTGCGATGACGCTCAATCTGTTTTTTAGCAACGAGCAATATGCGGGGCGAAAAAAATTTTTGCTACCTAATGTTGCTCTTTTGGCTCTGTCTGCGATATTTTTTGTG
>CAMPBO010000025.1 GCA_946638615.1 uncultured Candidatus Saccharibacteria bacterium
CTAGGCTTTGATTATGAATTCAAAATTTATTGGAAAAACCACGGTTTTCGTAGCGTACTGGGCCTTTTGCCAGCTCGCTCACTAGACCAGGGAATTGATTACGTCAATACTATCGTTACTACTAACCTCTCTTCACGTATGGGCGCTGGGGTTTTGCGCTCGTACCAGCAGGCCACCTCGCTCCACCAAATGCCCATCAACTTAATTGGTGTCGCCATCTCCACCGCCTTCTTTCCCAAGATGACTGAAGAGGTTGGCGAAGGCAACAAAGAACAGTTTCACTTAACTTTTCGGCAAGCATTGCGCAGTATCATTTGGATTTCTTTGCCAGTTTCAGTCATTGCCTTTTTCTCGCGTGGTTATGTCGTTAGCTTTATCAAAAACGGTGGCGATCGTCTGATCGCTAATTTACTCGCCACGCTAGTTGTCGCCATTTTGGCTCGTAGCATCTTTCACATTGCTGCGCGGGGTTTTTATGCTGAACAAGATACTAAAACTCCGTTCATCGTCAGCCTAATTGCCATCGGCGGCACTATTCTACTGTCGCTCTATTTTGCGCTGGTGCTAAATTGGGGGCCAGAAGGTTTAGGCTGGGCTCAGTCCATCGGCGCTGTCGCCGAAATCATCATCTTGATGGCTATTTTACAAATACGTTCACGCGGCAAGTTACTCAACAAGGATTTTTGGCGCGCCTTCTTCCGCATGGTGTTTGCTACGGTCGTGACTGGCTGCGTGGCTTACTCTATGACCAAGTTTTTCCCACTGATGGCCGACGACAATTCCTTCTTTTCCATCTTTCCTAAATTCTGTCTCATCACTATCACGTCATTTGCGGCTTATTCTCTAGCCAGTTATTTCCTAGAGTTAGATGAGGTAAAGCCTCTCTTTGCCAAGCTGAATAAAATTCTCTTTCGTAACGTCAGCGAAAAATAGAGTATAATATATTATATGAGTAAACAAGTTATTTCTGATTACAACGGCTATGATTATAAAAAGATTTTTTGGGAAGATGCGGATCGCAAATACGAAGATATGGCAGATCGCTTAGCTATTCGGCGGCTTTTACCAAAAAAAATGGATAAGTTTGTTGATATTGCCGGCGGTTACGGGCGCTTAGCCAAAGAGTACATTAACCGCGCCAAGTCCGCTACGATTTTTGATTATTCTAAAACTGAGCTTAAGCAGGCTAAAGAAGAATTTGGTGAGCAAATTCACACTAAGGCTGGTGATATTTACAATTTACCATTTAAGGATGACGAATTTGACGCACTTATGATGGTTCGAGCCACACATCATTTTAAAGATATGAAAAAAGTTACTTCAGAACTCTACCGCATCCTCAAGCCTGGCGGTATCGCTGTAATTGAAGTTGCCAACAAGCGCACTCTACCAAAAATGGTACGCTACTGGACTGGCCGCTCTAAGATTAACCCGTTTGACAAGAAACCTTCGCATTTAAAGTCTATCGATAAAGATGGGTTCTACAATTATCATCCAAAATACATGGAAGATATTTTCAGAAAGGCTGGTTTTGAGATCATAGAAGTTCTATCAGTATCCAATTTTCGTTCCGGCACGCTCAAGAAAATGTTTAAGACCAAAACTCTAGTTAAGATGGAGAAGGGTGCTCAAAAAATACTTGCTCCAATTCGTTTTGCCCCGAGCATTTATTATAAATTAGTGAAACTAGATCCTAAAGCTTCTAAATAATGAAAGCATTTAATCTTGCAACCTATAAATTCTACCGCCCCGAACATGCCGGCTTAAAAATCGCTGTTATTTCTGATTTGCATTTTGGCAGTAAGGTTACCGATCGTAAATTAAACGCTATCAAGAAATTTCTTAAAGGACTTTCACCTAATTATATTTTTTTACCTGGTGATTTGATTGACTGTGCCAATACAGTAGATGATGAACGCGAAGCTAAGCGCTTGCTAAAGTTCCTACAATCAGTAGCCGATATTGCGCCACTTTTGATTAGCTATGGTAATCACGATTTTTATCGGCGATCTGGGAAAGATTGGATAGAAGACACAAACGAAAGTTTTTTTAGCGATGTAGCTACGCTTAAAAACGTACATTTGTTAAATAACCAAATTTTTACGGATAAAAATATTTTTGTACTAGGGTTTACCCAAAGCTTTGATTATTATGGTTATAGTGCGGCTACTTTTTCTAACCCAGGGTTCGAAAATAAAAAATTGATGCTAAAAGAATTGCGTGATTTAGATGATACACTAGTGCATAATTTGCCTACTAAAAAACTTAAATTTGCACTAATCCATTCGCCAATTCATTTGCATGACCGCGAAATTACTAAAGAACTAAGTGAATTTGATTATTTCATTTCCGGCCACATGCATAATGGTGTGGTGCCACCAGTTTTGGATTCACTCTGGCTCAGCAATAAAGGCATTGTTTCTCCCACCAAAGAATTTTTTCCAGCCGATGTGCGGCGCACTATTAAAACCAACCAAGACAAATCAATCGTAGTTGGCCCGGTCACTACTTTTCATCAGAACGCCGGTCCATTACAATTAGCCAATATTATGTACCCAACTCATATCACGCTCTTAGAATTTTCCAAGGATAAAAAATATGCCCGTAAACCATATGTGGGGCATAAATATTATTCTTGGTAGCGCCAGCAGGATTCGAACCTGCGACCTTAGGCTTAGAAGTCCTCTGCTCTATCCAGCTGAGCTATGGCGCCGTAATTAATATTATAACATAAAAAATGGTGAACCGAGTCCAATCGAATTGGAACGACCTCGTATTAGACTTCTACCGCGTCAAGGGTATTATTACGGTTTTATATCCTACAAACTATATCCCCGGCCTCACTAGAACTGAAGAATACAACCCGAAGCATTAGCAACCCGGACAGCAGACAGGCCGTATTGCTAATGTTAAAGTTCTCCTAAGAACTTACAATGTCAATGGTAAAATTGGAT
>CAMPBO010000026.1 GCA_946638615.1 uncultured Candidatus Saccharibacteria bacterium
GATGTTCGGTGTCGGCTGGGTTGAAATAGACTACGTCTTTAATACGCTTTTCTGGAACAAAGCGAAGGTTATTGATAGCGAAATCACCATGAGGATCGATGATACAGTAGCCGTGGTCGTAGAAAATATCAGAGAGCGCGAATAGCTCCAACATACCAGATTTACCGGCACCGGTTTGACCGATAATGTAAACGTGACGAGAGCGGTCGTGACGATACATACCAAACTGGTGATTTACCCCGCGGAAGTTGGTGAGGCCAAAAGCGGAAATCTTTTCATCGGAGGCAGGGTTGCCGGTGATGAGTGGGAGTTGAGCAGGTGGCTCAGCGGTTTTAGATGTCGCCCAGACGATGTTTGGAGTTTCGACAGAGGTGTGTGGTAAGTGATAAACCGAAGCAAGCTCAGAGATATTCAGGATAAAGCCGCGAGAGGTGAATTGGCGATGTTTATACGAATCGAGTGCGGCTCGGTCAAAAGTCCCACCAATGGTTTTAAAGCCATTTAAATTGGTAGAATTATATTGTTTAAAGGTACCGACTATGGCTTGCATATTGAGTTTGGCATCCATTTGATCGGAACCAAGATAGGCAAGACGAATTTTGACTTCAAAACCAAGCTTAGTGGCTTTTTCTTCGGCTTTTTCAATTTGGGTTTTGGCACGCTCAGATAGCTCAACTTTGGCAGCGGGAGCTTCAGTACCGCCTTCTGGTGGACGGAAAAGCGCAGCAATAGCGCTAGCTACCCAAGCAAAATCGATACCTAAAATTCCAAAAGTTTTGCGACCAGATTTTACTTTTTTAACCCATCTATCAGTAGTGTTTTTATGCCAATCATCAGGGATAGGTCGAGTGAGGATTTGGACCCATAACTCCTCGTTCTTTTCTGGATTAAGTTTAGCGAGAGTGCCAGTAATGCCGGCTAAAGGATCTACTTCGAAATTTTCAAAAGTTTTAATTGGGAGAACTTCGTTGTCCGTAAGAGCGATTTCTGAAGTGTAGATAACAGAATGTTCTCTTGCGGCACGATCGACATAGTCTTCTTTGGCTTTATGAATTTGGACAGTTGGATATTGAGCATAGATTTGGCCTTCGACAAAACTTTGCAAGACTTTAGGAGTCCAGACGAAGAAACGAATTTGACCACCTGTGGAGACAATTTCAAAAGATAGATGCTCTTGGACGCCGCCTGAATTTTTGAGTTCTGTCTTGTCACGCAGAATACCATGGAGCGAGGCAAAAAGTTGTTCGGCAGCGAGCTCCTTTTTGTCATTAGTGCGAGGTATTTCGAGCATTAAAAGAACTGCGTCAACATTTAACACTTTCAGCCGATTGATTTTTTTGTAGTTTCTATAGGTCAAAAATCCAAGGACACCTACGATAGGGATCCAGACAATCGGCATTAAAATAAAATGGATAATATTTGCTAGCATTTATACTTATATTTTACCATAAGAACAGTTAAAATTAGTAAAATTAGTAAAATTAGTAAAATTATTTATCTGCTAAGGTGTAAGAATTCTTATCAACTTTTTTGAAGAGTTTCTTGTTTTGAAGATTTAGCAAAATAGTGGTCTCTTTAACCTTGCGGGAACGCAGAACTTGTTTGACGATCTCTACGCGGGTAAGAGGTCCATTGGCCTTTTTTAAAATGTCGATAATAATGTCGGATACAGTTCCCTTCTTGTATCCCCAAGAGCTAAGTGCATAAATACCACGACCAATCAAGACGAAACGGTCATCTTTGATTAGTTCATTGTGAATAGCTTGAATAGTAACATTTTTGCGTTTGAAATCGGATTCAGAGATTGCAGCAGCAATTTCAGCAAAATGCATCGGTTCTTTTTTGGTTTCGAGCACAACAAAGATTTTATCACGAATATTTTTAGGGTTAACAGTTGGCCACTTAGCAAGACCCCAGAGGCCATTTAGGGTAGCGAGCTGCTTAGAGACAGAGGCAATAGCCTCGATGTGGGATGGATGCTCGTAGTTTAACTGTTCATCTAGCTCGTCGATAGTGACAGGTTTTTTACCTTTTTTGATAATAGAAACGATTTCGTCAATTTTTTTCTTGATAGTATCGGTGTCACCATATTCTGCGATACCGATAGCAGAGTGATAATTATCGTTTTCATCAACAGTAGCGAGGCTAGCAGAGATATTGCCAAGAAAAGCTAGGCCAGCGCGTTCGGATGGGGTAGTAGTGCGATCATAGATTTTGTCAGCGAGGCTAGAAACACGAGCAACACGACCCATTTCAGTAAGATTGCGGATGATAATCTTTTCTGCGGCAGCGAGCTCTGGGATCTGACCCTCTTCGGAACAGACGCGGAGACGAATTAAGATTGCCTTTTCGAGTTGACGGACACGTTCACGTGTAATAGATAACATGTCGCCGATTTGTTCAAGAGTCTCTTTTTGGCCTTTAAGTCCGAAACGTCGGGAAATGATTTCCTTTTCGCGGTCTTGCTCGATGATTTTCAGACTTCCTTTGATTGCATTAGCAATCACATCCGCATTTTTGTCCATGAATTGTTTCCTTTACACCACCTCTATTAATTTTATTCTTTTATACTATGATAGCACATTTTATGTAAATGTCAACTAACTTTTCGTATATTTCTATGTTCTATTTTACCACATTTTTTACAATTGCAACAATTTATTTT